>DASWUI010000477.1:0-5177 GCA_036401715.1 Ramlibacter sp.
GGAGGCCGGCGCGCGCGTGGACCTGTTCGCGCGCCGGCCCTTCCTGCCGCAGGTGAACAAGAGCAAGTGGACGTCCTTCGCCGGCTTCTTCCGCGGCTACGAGTCGCTGGACGACTCGCGCAAGTGGCGCTTCTACACCTACATCTTCGACGAGCAGGTGCCGCCGCCCTGGGAGACGGTGCGGCGCTGCGACGAGCAGGCCTCCTTCACCCTGCGGCTGGGCACGCCCTGGACGGACGTGCGGCCGGAGAAGGAGGGCGTGGTGGTGACGACACCGGGCGGGCAGGAGCGCTTCGATGCGGTCGTCTTCGGCACGGGCTTCGACGTGGACCTGCTGGAGCGGCCGGAGCTGGCGCGCTACCGCGGGACCATCGACACCTGGGCGAACCACGTCACGCCGGAACAGGCGCGTGCGAACGCGGAGGCGGCGCGCTTTCCTTACCTCGGGCCCGGCTTCGAGCTGCGCGGCACCGGCGAGGCGCACCGGGCGGCCCTGGCGAACATGCACCTGTTCAACTGGGGCAGCACGATGAGCCATGGCGCGCTGGCGGGGGACATCCCCGGCCTGGCGATCGGTGCGGGCAGGCTGGCGCAGGCGGTGGCGCGCGACCTGTTCGTCGCAGATGCCGACCTGCACTGGGAGCGGCTGCAGGCACTGGAGGAGCCGGAGCTGCTGGCGACGAAGTGGTATGTGCCGCCGGCGGAGCGGGGCTGACCGCCGGGAGTGTCGTGGTGGGCCCGCAGGCGAACCGCGGCGTGCACGCTGCACCGCGCCGGGCTCAATCGATCGTGATGTTCGCCGCCCGCACCACCTCGGCCCACTTCTGCCGGTTGTTCTTCACGGTCACCCGGAACTGCTCCGGCGTCTCCAGCCGCACGGTATTGCCCGTGCCTTCCAGCTTCGCGCGGACTTCGGGCATCTGCAGCACCTGGCGTACCGCGCCGTTCATCTTCGCCACCACGGCCGGGTCCGTCCCCTTGGGCGCGAACAGCGCGAACCAGGTGGAGCTGTCGAAACCCTGCGTGCCGGGCACGCCGCTCTCGGCGATGGTCGGCACCTCCTTGATCACGTCCACGCGCCTGGCCGTGGTCACGCCCAGCAGGCGCACCTTGCCGGCCTTGTGCTGCGTCAGCACGGTCTGCACCTGGTTCATGATGCAGCAGGTCTCGCCCTTGAGGATGGCCTGCATCGCCTCCGGCCCGCCCTTGTAGGGCACGTGCACCATGTTCAGGCCCAGCTTGGCGTTCAGCTCCGCGAAGGCCATGTGCGTGCCGGTGCCGTTGCCGGTGGACGCGTAGTTGAACTTGCCGGGATTGGCGCGCACCGTGTCCACGAACTCCTTGAACGTGCGCACGTTCATCACCTCGGGGTTGATGGTGAGCACGTTCGACACGTCCAGGATGGGCGACACCGGCACGAAGTCGGCTTCCACGTCGAAGGGCAGCTTCTTGTAGAGCGCGGCGTTGCTGCCGTGGGTGGCGGCGGTGCCGAACACCAGCGTGTAGCCGTCCGGCTTGGCCCGCGACACGTATTCCAGCGCGACGTTGCCCGCCGCGCCCACCTTGTAGTCGATCACGACCGGCTGCCCCAGCACGCGGCCCAGCGGCTCCTGGATGGTGCGCCCCACCACGTCCACGCCCGAACCCGCGGGGAAGGTCATGACCATGGTGACCGGCTGCTGCGGCCAGTCGCCCTGGGCGAAGGCGAGCGGGGTGGCGGACAGCGCCGCCACGGCGGCGACGAAGGAACGGCGGATCCTGGACAGAGTGTTCACGCGTGGACTCCTGGTGGCAAGGACGGTCCATTGTGGCAAGCCGCGCGCGGGCGCGCCACCATGAGCTTATGCTCGGTGTTTTCCCCTGGAACCCGAGTCAGACATGCGCATTCCCGACTGGACCCCCGAACGCAAGCCGCAGCCGCAGGACCTGGTGCAGGCGATCCTGGAGCGGCGCGGCGGGACGCTGCTCAACCTGGACCGCGCCCTGCTCTGGAGCGAACCGCTCGCCCGCGGCTGGAACGCCTACCTGAAGAACGTGCGCACGGGGCTGGGTGCCAGCCGGCAATTGCGCGAGCTGGGGATCTGCACGGTGGCGCTGATCACGGGCGCCCACTACGAGTACCACCACCATGCGCCGGACTTCCTGGCGGCGGGCGGCACCCGGGCCAGCCTGGATGCGCTGCAGGCTTTCGTGAAGGCCGGCGCGCGCGGCGAGCCGCAAGGCCTCTCGGGCGACGAGGCGCTGGTGGCCCGCTACGCGGCGCAGATGACGCGCGACGTGAAGGTGGAGGACGCGCTGTTCGCGCAACTGCAGCAGCGGTTCGATACCACCGAGCTGGTGGAGATCACGGCGGCGATCGCCACCTACAACATGGTGGCGCGCTTCCTGGTGGCGCTGGGGGTTTCGCCGGAAGAATGATGCCTCTCCATGTCATCCCGGGCTCGACCCGGGATCCATCGCGGCGTGTCGGCAGGCCGCCGTGGATTGCGGGTCGAGCCCGCAATGACATCGGCATGCCGGTGCCGCGGCCGCCATGACAAGTCGTGCACCGGACGGAGGGCCCTAGTCGGCCTTGATGTTGTTCTCCTTCACCACCACCGCCCAGGTGTCGATCTGCTTGTCGATGAAGGCGCCGGCGGCCTCCGGCGGGCCGCCCACGATGGTCATGCCCTGGCCGGCGAGCTTGGAGGCGATCTCGGGCACCTTCAGCGCCTTGTTGATCTCCTCGTTCATGCGCG
This sequence comes from Ramlibacter sp., assembly GCA_036401715.1. Classification (GTDB taxonomy): domain Bacteria; phylum Pseudomonadota; class Gammaproteobacteria; order Burkholderiales; family Burkholderiaceae_C; genus Ramlibacter. The sequence continues at coordinate 2,739 of DASWUI010000477.1, forward strand.
CGACGATGGGCGTCGGCACCTTGGCGGAAGTCAGCACGCCCCACCACGCGGGCGCATCGAAGCCGGCGAACCCGCTTTCCGCCACCGTGGGCACGTCCGGCAGGTCCGGCGAGCGCTTGCTGGTGGTCACGGCCAGCGGGCGCAGCCGCTTGCTGTCCACGTGCGGCTTGGTCACGACGATCGAGGCGATCGACAGCGGCACGTGCCCCGCCACCGCGTCCTGCATCAGCGGGCCGCCGCCCTTGTAGGGCACGTGCGTCCACTGCAGCCCGCCGCTCTTGCCCATCAGCGCCATGGCGAGGTGGCCCAGGCTGCCGTTGCCGACGCTGCCCATGCTCACGTTCTTCTTCGCCTTGGCCGCGGCGACCACGTCGCCGAAGCTCTTGTACTCCGAGCCGGCCGCGGTGGCGATCACCATGGGCGCCGTGCCGAGCAGGACCACCGGCGCGAGGTCCTTGCGCGTATCGAACGGCAGGTTGGCGATCAGGCTGGGGTTGACGGCATGGGTGTCGAACACCACGGCGTAGGTGTAGCCGTCGGGCGCTGCGTTGGCCACGGAGCCGGTGCCGATCGAGCCGGAAGCGCCGACCCGGTTCTCGACGATCACCGTCTGCCCGAGCTGCTGCGTGAGCTGCTGCGCCAGGATGCGCGCCACCTGGTCGACCGAGCCGCCCGGCGGGAACACCGCCACCAGCTTGACCGGCTGGCGCCTGGGCCAGTCGCCCACCTGGGCGTGGAGCGGGAGTGCGGCGCAGGCCAGGAGGGCCAGCGCCAGGAGGCTTCTGCGGGTTTTCATGGAGGCTCCGCGTGATGTAATCGCCGGCATGGTACGAGCCAGCCAGCTTCTGCACCCTCAGCGTGAACCCGCAGTGCCGCGCCCGGCCGCCACCGTCCTGCTGCTGCGCGACGGCGAAGCCGGGCTGGAAGTGCTGATGACGCGGCGCTCGGCGACCGCCAGCTTCGCGCCCGGCGCCTACGTGTTCCCCGGCGGCGGCATCGACGCGGCGGACGCGCAGGCGCACGACATCGCCGCCCGGCGGCCCACGCAGCAGGACCAGGCGCTCACCCAGGCCATCGCCGCCATCCGCGAAAGCTTCGAGGAGCTGGGCATCCTGCTGGCGCGCCACCCGGACGGGCGGCCCGTGGGCCCGGCCGAAGTCGCCGCGCTGGACCGCCACGCGCCCTTCGCGGCGCAATGCCGCGAGCGCGGCCTGGTGCTCGCCGCCGACCAGGTCTACCTGCTGGCGCACTGGATCACCGACCGCGACCTGCCGCGGCGCTTCGACGTGCCCTTCCTGGCCGCGCGCATGCCCGAGGGACAGTCGCCGGTGGCCGACGAAGCCGAGCAGTTCGAGCCCGTGTGGGTGCGGCCGGCCGATGCGCTCGAACGCCACCACGCCGGCCAGTTCTTCATGATCTTCCCCACCATCCGCACGCTGGAGCGGCTGCGGAAGTTCGAGTCGGTCGATGCGGTGCTGGCGGCCTGCGCCGGCGAGCAGCCCCTGTGGACCAGCTGCCCGCGCGCGGGCTTCGTGCAGGGCGCCGAAGCGCGCTTCATGGAACACGAGATGCAGTACGGCGAGCTGGCCTTCGTCTGCCCCGACGGCCAGCTGCTGCACCACCTGGACTGGCGCACCGACCAGCCGGTGCCGCTGCTGAAGAACCTGGTGCGCGTGACGGCGCCCAACCCCGGCGTGATGACGGGTCCCGGCACCAACGGCTACATCGTCGGCGACCCCGACACCGGCTACATCGTGATCGATCCCGGTCCCGACGAGCCCGAACACCAGCAGCGCATCTGGCGCGCCACCAACGGCGACATCCGCCTGATCGTGTGCACGCATTCGCATGCCGACCATTCGCCCGGCGCCCGCCCGCTGCAGGCCATGTGCCGCCAGCCGCCCCCGATCCTGGGCCTGCCCTCGGCGCCGACGGCGCGCCCGGCGAGCGAATTCACGCCCGACCGCGTGCTGGCCGACGGCGAAGTCATCGCCGTCTCCGGCAACGGCCGCACGCACAGCCTGAAGGCCATCCACACGCCCGGCCACGCCGCCAACCACCTGTGCCTGGTGCTGCTGGAAGACGGCCTGCTGTTCTCCGGCGACCACATCCTCAACGGCAGCACCACGGTGGTGGATCCGCCCGACGGCGACATGACCGCCTACCTCGACTCGCTGGACCGGCTGGCCGCCGCCTGCGACACCTGCGGGATCGAGTTCATCCTGCCGGCCCACGGCCACGTGCTGGGCGATGCGCGCGCGGCCATCGGCCGGCTCAAGGCCCACCGGCTGCAGCGCGAGTCGCGCGTGGTCGCAGCCATGCGCGAGCGCCCCAGCGGCACCCTGGACGACTGGGTGGAGCTGGCCTACTCCGACGTGCCCCCGCGCATGTGGCCGGTGGCGCGCCGCTCGCTGCTGGCGCACGTGCAGCGCATCGAGG
>DASWUI010000478.1:0-4054 GCA_036401715.1 Ramlibacter sp.
CGCCAGCAGGAAGCCGTTCTCCTGCCAGAAGTCGCGCACGACGGGCCACACCTGGTCGGCCGGGCGGGGCTGCCACACCGTCTGGTCCTTCTGGGTGTTGCTGTACACCTCGATCATGCCGCGGTGGCTGATGAAGACCTCGGTGCCGCCGGTGGTGGAGCGCTCCAGGCGGGTGCGGAACTTGTCGCGCTCGGCCGTCGAGTAGACCGAGTCGAGCACCTTGCCGATCGCATTGCGGATGAAGTCCTGCGGCAGCTTCGCGCGGTTCTCCGCCCAGTCGGTCTCCATGATCCCGAGGTTGGGCTGGTCCATCGCCAGCAGGAAGCCGTTCTCCTGCCAGAAGTCGCGCACGACGGGCCACACCTGGTCGGCCGGGCGGTTGACCACCAGCCAGCGCTGGTTGCCGGCGCGCTCCACGCGCACGTCGCCGATGGCGGTGGCCGCGGTCGGCACGCCGGGCAGCGTCTGGCCCAGGGCGTAGGTGTTGGCGGACACGGCGCCGCCGGGCACCACGTAGCGCGAGTCGCGCGAAAGCTGCGTCAGGTCGGGCGGCACTTCCAGGGTCTGTCCCTTGGTCGCGCTGCGGTAATCGATCTTGTCGCCTTCCAGCACGGAGCAGGCGGACAAGGCGGCGGCCACGGCGACGAGGCCGAACTTCACGGTCAACTTCATGGGATCCCCTCTAACTCTTGGTGCGGCGCTCAGCGCAGGAGGCCGGACGCGCGCAGCGCCTGCTCCACCACGGCCTCGTTGGCCCTGGCGAGCGGCGTCATCGGCAGGCGCAGCGCGCCGCCCATCAGGCCCATGCGGGCCATCGCCCATTTCACCGGGATGGGGTTCGCCTCGACGAACAGGTGCTTGTGCACGGGCATCAGCTGGAACTGGATCTCCATGGCCCGCTTCGCGTCGCCGGCAATCGCCGCCACGCACAGTTCGTGCATCAGGCGCGGGGCGACGTTGGCGGTGACGCTCACGTTGCCCTGGCCGCCGCACAGCATCAGCGCCACGGCGGTCGGGTCGTCGCCCGAGTAGATGGCGAAGCCCTTGGGCGCTTCGCGGATCAGCCACTGCGCGCGCTCGATGTTGCCGGTGGCTTCCTTGATGCCGACGATGCCGGGCACTTCGGCCAGGCGCAGCACCGTGTCGTGCAGCATGTCCGCGACCGTGCGGCCGGGGACGTTGTACAGCACCATGGGCAGGTCGCCGGTGGCTTCGGCGATGGCGCGGAAGTGCTGGTACTGCCCTTCCTGCGTCGGCTTGTTGTAGTAGGGGACGACCTGCAGCTGGCAGTCGGCGCCGACCTTCTGCGCGTACTTCGCCAGCTCGATGGCCTCCACGGTGGAGTTCGCGCCGCAGCCGGCCATGATCGGCACCCGGCCGTTGGCCTGTTCGACCGCCACCCGGATGATCTCGCGGTGTTCCTCGACGTCGACGGTGGGCGACTCGCCCGTGGTGCCGACCACGCCGATGCAGTCCGTGCCTTCCTGGATGTGCCAGTCGACGAGCTTGCGCAGGGCCGCATAGTCGACGCTGCCGTCCTCGTGCATCGGCGTCACGAGCGCCACGATGCTGCCAGTAATCGGTGTCATTGGGCTTCTTCCCGGTGAATAGCGGATTCTAGGCTAGAGCACGTAACGGTTCGGTGTACTGCCGGGCCGCTCGCGCACCGCCGCGATCCTCTGCACGAAGCGGTCGGGGCCGGGGAGGAAGCCGTCCTCGTACGCGACCACCCGCAGCCCGGGGTAGGCGCGCAGCAGTTCGCCCGGCGCCAGCAGGAAATCGGGCCGCGCGGGCTTGCCCACGGTCTCGTTGCCCTGCGCGAAGGTCTCGTGCAGCAGCACGCCGCCCTCGGCCACGCTCTCCAGGATGCGGGGGAACAGCGGCCGCCACAGGTAGTTGGTGACGACCACCGCGTCGAAGCGGCGGCCGGCCAGCGGCCAGGGACCGTCCTCGATGTCGGCGACCAGGGCTTCGCCCACGCCCTGCAGGCCGGCGATCGCCTCCGGGTCGCGGTCGACGCCGGTCACGGGATGGCCACGGCCGGCGAACCAGCGCAGGTGCCGGCCGCGCCCGCAGGCCAGGTCCAGCACCGTGCCGCCCGCGGGCACCAGGTGGGCGAAGCGGACGATCCAGGGCGAGGGCTTGTCGGTTCCGTGCATGGCTCAGCGGGGGCGGACTTCTTCCTTGAGGGCCGCCAGTGCCATGTCGTCCACCACGGACGGCGCCACCAGCTTGAGGAAGCGGCCGATCTTGCCCTTGGCCGTCATGACGATGTCGCGCCGGCGACGCTCCATGCCGTCCACGATCAGGCGGGCGCATTCCTCGACGCTCATCGCGTCGTCCTCCTTCAGGCCGCTGAAGCCGGCCGCCTCGCCGCGCGCGTTGTAGCCCCGCTGGCGCAGCCCGGTGGTGACCACGCCCGGGTAGGCGATGGTGACGCCGACGCCGGAGGGCTTGAGCTCGGCGCGCAGCGCCTCGAAGAAGCCCGTCATGGCGAACTTGGTGGCCGCGTAGGCGGTGCGCCCGGGCACGCCGAGCAGGCCGGAGAGCGAACTGACCGCCACGATGCGCCCGCGGCTGGCCTTCAGGTGCGGCAGGGCGGCGTGGGTGCACCAGACGGAGCCCCACAGGTTCACCTTCATCAGGTCCTCGTACCAGTGCAGGTCCTGCGCGCTCACCTGCTCGAACAGCGCCTGCGCGGAGATGCCGGCGTTGTTGACCAGGGTGTCCAGGCGGCCGAAGGTCGCCACGGTGCGGGCGACCAGCTCGCGGCACTGCGCCTCCTCGGCCATTTCCATGGCGATGGTGAGCACCTGGGCGCCCAGGGCGCTGCACTGCGCGGCGACCGCGTCCAGCTTGTCGCGGCTGCGCCCGGCGAGGACCAGGGCGATCCCGCCCCCGTGCCTGGCGGCCAGCTGGCGCGCCATCTCCGCCCCGATGCCGTCGGAGCCGCCGGTGATGAGGGTGACGTTCATGGCCTGCAATCTACTGGAAGCAGGCCCAGATCATGTCCCCCAGCGTCACCATCATCTGCGGCCGCGTGTAAAGCGCGAACACGCCCAGGAGCGCCACGACGGCGGCGCTCCAGGCGGCGGCCCTCTTCACCCCGGGGCTCATGCCGGCTGCGGCGCGGCGCCGCGCGCGATCGGCGCTTCCCGCACCGGGAGGTTCACCAGGGCGGCGAACACGCCCAGGGCGATGGCGATGTACCAGACGATGTCGTAGCTGCCGGTGCGGTCGTACAGCAGGCCGCCCAGCCAGACGCCCATGAAGGAGCCGATCTGGTGGCTGAAGAACACGAAGCCGCCCAGCATGGACAGGTGCGCCACGCCGAAGATCTGCGCGATGGTGGCGTTGGTCGGCGGCACGGTGGACAGCCACAGCACGCCCATGACCGCGGAGAAGATGTAGACCGACATCGGCGACAGCGGCGCCCACAGGAACAGCGCGATCGCGATCGAGCGTCCGAGGTAGATGGCCGCCAGGATCTTGCGCTTGGCGAGCTTCTGCCCGAGGCTGCCGGCGAGGTAGGTGCCGAAGACGTTGAACAGGCCGATCAGCGCCAGCGCGTAGCTGGCCACCTGCGGCGACAGGCCCTTGTCCTTCAGGTAGCTGGGCATGTGCACGCCGATGAACACCACCTGGAAGCCGCACACGAAGTAGCCCGCCATCAGCAGCTGGAAGCTGGGGTACTTGAAGGCTTCGCCCAGCGCCTGCAGGATGGTCTGGTCGCGCTTGGGCGCCGCGACGCCGCCGAAGCCGGGCTCGCGCAGGCCGAAGGCGAGCGGCACCACCAGCAGCACGAACAGCGACAGCGCCAGCAGCGCCTGCTGCCAGCCGAAGCCGCTGATCAGGAAGCCTTCCACCGGCACCATGAGGAACTGGCCGAAGGAGCCGGCGGCGGCGGCCACGCCCATCGCCCACGAGCGCTTCGTCGGGTCGATCTGGCGCCCGATCACGCCGTAGATCACCGCGTAGGTGGTCCCGGCCTGCGCGGCGCCGATCAGCACGCCGGCGGTCAGCGCGAAGACCAGGGGCGTGGGCGACAGCGCCA
>DASWUI010000479.1:0-2017 GCA_036401715.1 Ramlibacter sp.
GCGAGGTGTCCCGCCTTCACCATGGCGTCCAGGTGCACCTGCGAGAACAGGTCGCGCTGCGCATGGCTGCCGCCGATCTCCACCATGCGCGGCAAGGCGTGGCCGAGCGCCTCGATGCAGGTCTTGAAGTCGCCCGTCGCATGCGCCAGCAGGCCGTGCGCGGCCGGCACGCAGACGCGCTGCCACGCGGCGGCCGCCTCGCCCCGCAGGTCCAGGGCATGCCGTTCGATGCTGGCCAGCCAGTCGCGCGCCGCCTCGATGCGGCCGGAGCGCGCCAGTCCGTACAGGTACTGCAGGTCCAGGAAGGGCAGCACGTGGTCGTGCGCGCGCCGCCCGAGGTACTCCCCCAGCTCCCGCCAGCGATCCCCCACCTCGATGCCGGCGAGCTCCGCGCGGGCCAGCAGCGAGACGGCATTGACCTGGTCCTGGCTGTACTCCTTCACCTCCGCCCAGACGTGGCGGTCGTGGATCGCCAGCACCTCGCCGGCGCGGTCCAGCTCCAGCGCGAACAGCGCCTGGTGCCACCAGTTGTGCGTCACCATGAAGGAGTTCAGGCCGGTCCAGGTGGGGCTCACGTCCTGCAGGAAGGCGTGGCCTTCGGCCAGCCGGCCCTGCGTGAGCATCACGTGCGCCAGCGCATGGTGGGCCCACGGTTCCTTGCGGCGCATGGCGATCGCCTGCCGCGCGCTCGCCTCCGCCTGCTCGAGGAAGTGGCATTGCTCCCAGGCAAAGGCCAGCATGCCGTGCAGGTAGGGCACGTCGGCGGCTGCCGGCACGGCGTGCAGGGCCAGCCGCAGCATGCCGGGCGCGTCGCCGCGGTTGAACAGGTGGTACTGCCCCAGCTTCAGCGAGGCCAGGTCGCGCGGGAATTCGCGCGCCTGCTCCTCGTGCAGCGCGATCGCGCGCGGCATGTCGCCGGCCACCCAGGACGCGACGGCCGCGATGAAGCGCTGCTCGCGCGCGGTGGCGGCGCCGGCGCCGGCCTGCGCCCGCTCGATGAAGGGTCGCGCGTTCACGGGGCCGTCCGCGCTTTCCGCGAACATGTGCAGGGCCGCGCAGTATGCCTGCACGATGGGGCTCGCATCTTCCTGCGCCTGCAGGACGTTCACCGCGCGCGCCTCGCTGGCGATGAAGCCCTCGACGAAATCGTTCACGGCGGCCAGGCTCTGGCCGCCGTGCAGGGTCAACGCATTGCCGAGCGCATCAGTCGACATGGTGGATGGCTTCCGAGGGCGGCTGCGGCCAGGGCCGCTGCGGCTCGCGGATCATCTCGAAGGCGCGTGCCACCTGCAGCACGCCGAGGTCGTCGAAGCGCTTGCCCGCGATCTGCAGCCCGACCGGCAGGCCGGCCGCGGTGTAGCCGCAGTTGATCGAGGCCGCCGGCTGCTCCGACATGTTGAAGGGCACGGTGAAGCCGATGTGCTCCAGCGGCCGCATCGGGTCGTTGGTGGGCGAGGGCAGGTCGGCCGCGAACGCAGGCACCGGCGAGACCGGCGAGATCACGTAGTCGAAGGGCCGGCAGGCGTTCACCGCGGCCACGCGCGTCAGGTGGAACTGGTGGAAGGCGCGGAACACGGCTTCGCCGGTGAGGCCGGCGGCGCTGTCGGCCCAGTGCTGGATGTAGGGCAGCACGCGGGCCTTCTGCTCGGGCGCCAGCTGGCGCATGTCCACGTGCGAGCGCATGCGCCAGAACCAGTCCATGCCGTCCAGCATGCCCTGCGTCATGAAGGGCTTCATGGGCGCGACCACGGCGCCGGCACGCTCGAACAGCAGGGCCGCGCGCTCGATCGCCGCGCGCACTTCCGGCTCCACCGCCAGGCCGCAGCCGGCTTCCAGCAGCAGCCCGATGCGCAGCCCGCGCAGGCGGTCCACGCCGGCGTCGAAGCGTGCCCAGGGGATGTCCTGGGGCGGCAGGTTCATGCTGTCACGGTCGTCGGGGCGGGCCAGCACGTCCATGAACAGGGCCGCGTCGGCCACGGTGCGCGTCATCGGGCCGGCCGCGCGCCCGATGTAGGGC
>DASWUI010000480.1:0-9412 GCA_036401715.1 Ramlibacter sp.
GCTCCTCGCGGGCCTGCCGGATTTCGCGTTGCACCGCGCGGGCGCGGGTGAGGAAGGCCTTGCCGGCCTCGGTGAGGACCACGCCGCGGCTGCTGCGCTGCACCAGCACCGTGTCGAGTTCCTGCTCCAGCGCGCGCAGGCCCTTGGTGGCCGCCGGCTGCGAGATGCCGAGCTCGCGCGCGCCGGCGCGGATGCTGCCCGCGTCCACCATGGTGATGAAATTGCGCAGCTGCGTGAGTTGCATGGTGATTCCCGGAGGTTATCGCGCAGAAGCCCGCTTCATCTTACGCGCGCGGCCCCGCCCGGGTGTACTGGGGTCCTCGGCCATCCCTGGAGAACCGTGGTGAAAAGATGCCTTTCCCTGCTGCTCGGAGTGCTTGCCTGCGGCATCGCGGCTGCCCAGCCCGCCGCCCCTGCGCCGCCTGCGCAGGGCGCGCCGCTGGTGATCCTGGTCGGGGGCCCCCCCGGCACCCCGGGCGACGTGGTGGCGCGCGCCATCAGCGGTCCGCTGGGAGCCGAGCTGGGGCAGCCGGTGGTGGTGGAGAACCGGCCGGGTGCGGCCGGTACCGTGGCACTGGCGGCCGTCGCGCGCGCCAGGGGGGATGGCAACGTGCTGGGCGTGCTGGCGCTGCAGTCGGCGGTCGCGCCCGCGCTGATCCGCTCGCTGCCCTACGACACCCAGCGCGACCTGGTGCCGGTGCGCCAGCTGTCCTCGGTCGGCAACCTGCTGGTGGTGCGCGCGGACAGTCCCTTCCAGACGCTGGAGGACCTGCTCCGGGCCGGGCGCGCCGGCACCTTGACCTATGCGTCGGGCGGCAACGGCACGCCGGCCCACCTCGCGGCGGAACTGTTCGCGCACGAAGCCCGCGCGAAGCTGCAGCACGTGCCATTCAACGGCGCGGTGGCCGGCGTGACGGCCGTGCTGGGCGGGCACGTGCAGATGATGTTCGCCACCGCGCCGGCGGCGGCGCCGCTGGTGCAGTCGGGCCGCCTGCGCGCGATCGCGGCGAGTTCGGGGCAGCGCCTGGCCGTTGCGCCATCGGTGCCCACCTTCGCCGAGGGCGGCCTGGCCGCGGTCACGGTGCGCGACTGGCACGGGCTGGTGGCGCCCGCCGGGGCCCCGCCGGAGCGGGTCGCGCAAGTGGCGGCCGCCGCCGGCCGGGCGCTCTCTTCGGACGCGGTTCGTGCGCGCCTGGAAGCCGCCGGGCTGGAGCCGGCGACGGTGTCCGGCCCCGGCGAGTTCGGCGCCTGGGTCCGCGCCGAGATGGAGCGCTGGGCGGCCGTGGTGCACCGGGCGGGGATCTCGCTGCAGTGAGGCGGGCGAACTTCGCCCCGCGGCGCGCGCCAAGTGCCTAAGATGGGGTGGCGGGCCTTCGGCGCCGCTGGAGCCATCATGACCCTGGACCAGTACAACGAGGCGATCCAGAAGATCGTCGCCGAGCAGCAGAAGATCGCCCAGGCCACCGCGCAGCTCGCGCTGTCGGGGCAGGCGAATCCGGCGAATCCGCAGTTCGCGGAGCTCCTGAGCAGCCAGTGGTCGCTGATGCAGCAGATCGCGAAGCTGAATACGGAGCTGATGATGGGGATCATGGCGCCGAAGCGTTGAGCGCCTGGTGTCGCGGTTCGGGCTTCGCCGCTCACCACGACCTACAGGAAGCCCCCGCATCCACGCAGTCCCATGTAGGTCGTGGTGAGCCCGCAGGCGAACCGCGGCAAGCGCGCCTCACGCCTCCCCGAGCAGGTGCCGCAGCTTCACGAACGCCAGCGCCGCCATCACCGCATCCCCCAGCGCGTCGTGCGCCGCCTCCATCGGCAGGTCCAGCGCGCGCATCATCGTCGCGAAGCGCAGGTCGATCTGCGCCGGCTCGTGGTAGGGCGGCAGCTGGCGGCGCTGCCAGTCGTAGTACATGGCCGAGACCTCGATCTTGCGCTGCGGCAGCCCCAGGCCCAGCCGCGGGAAGATCGCGCGGTCGATCATCGCCACGTCGAACTCCAGGTAGTAGCCCACCAGCGGCCGGCTGCCGATGAAGCGCATCAGCGCCATCATCGCCTCGTCGGGATCCATCCCTTCCACGACGTCGCGCTCGCGCAGCCCGTGCACGCGCACGCTGTCGGCGGAGATGCGGCGCCTGCTCGGGCGCACCAGCAGCTCCAGCCGCTGGCTGGTCAGGATGCGGTCGCCGACGATGCGCACGGCGCCGATGGAGATGATCTCGTCGCGGTGCACGTTCAGGCCGGTGGTCTCGCAGTCGAGCGCCACCCACTCGCCGGGCGGCGGCGGGTCCCACATGAAGCGGAAGCGCTCGTCGCCCAGGTGGTACAGCAGCCACTCGCGCTTGAGCGCGCGCAGCCAGTGCAGCGGCGACAGGGTGGTCACAACATGTCCAGCCGGTACCGGTGCCGCAAGGTCGCCTTGAAGCGCTTGACCACCGCCAGCGCGTCCTTGAGCAGGTCGCGCTGCAGGCTGGTGAGCGAGTCGAGGTGCACGAGGCGCCCGTTGCCGCTGCCCTGGTCGCGGCCGCTCTCCAGCGCCTGCAGCCCGGACTGCAGCTTCAGCCCCATGAGGAAGTGCAGGCTGTCCACCACTTCCGCTCCCAGCTCCGGCGGCAGCTTGCCCATGGCGCACAGCGCCTCGACGCGCTCCACCGTATTGGTGCAGGCGAGCCGCGCTTCGAGCGCCAGGCTGCGCACGCCGTGCACCAGCGGGAAGATGCCCGCCTTCTTCAGGTCCAGCGCGGCCTTGTCGCCGTCGCCCAGCGAGAACAGGCGGATCCACCAGCCGCTGCCCTGCTCGAAGGCTTCGATGGCGGCGGCGAAGCGGGAGATGAGGGCGTCGCTGTCCACGAACAGGCGGTCCACTTCGCCCCGCACCTGCGCCAGCAGCTGGGCGTCGCCGCAGACCGCGCGCGCGTCGATGAAGATCGCCAGCGCCATCAGGCTCTCGGCGTCGGGCATCAGCAGCCAGCGGCGCACGGTCTCGCCGAATTCCTTCGCCGGCTGCCGCCATTGCGGGTTGCTCACCATGATGCGGCCCGGGCATTCCGGGTAGCCGAAGGCGGCCAGCGCGTCCGAGAAGCGCTGGCAGATCGCGGCCAGGTCGTGGGGGCAGGCGTAGCCGTCGCGCAGCACCAGCCCGTTGTCCTGGTCGGTCTTGAGCAGCTGTTCGCCGCGGCCCTCGCTGCCCATCACGAACAGGCAGCTGTTGGCGACCAGGTCCGGCGGCGCGATCAGCTGCCAGGCGCGCTCGAACAGCTTGGCATTGAGCTCGCCCACCAGGCGCGCGATGGCGCCCACCTTGGCGCCGCCGCGCCACAGCAGCGCCGTCAGGCGGGTGATCTGTTCCGAGGCGCGAGCCAGCGCCGCGATGTCCGCGGCCTGCACGATCTGCACCGTGATCAGGTAGGAGTGGTTGGACAGGAAGCTCAGGAGGTCCAGCTGTTCGAGGAAGCCGAGCACGCGCTCGCCGTCCATCACCACCAGCCGGTGCACCTGGTGGCGGATCATCAGCGCGAGTGCCTCCACCAGCGAATCCTGCGGCCGCACGGCCACCAGTTCGAAGGTGGCGAACTCGCGCACCGGCAGGCGGTCGAGCGGGGTGCCCTGCAGCACCGCGCGCTGCAGGCCGGTGGTGGTGAACACGCCGGTGCGCGGCGGTTCCGCGCGCGCATCGCGCACCAGCACGTTGCCGGTGCGCTGCGCCTGGAACACCCTGACCACGGAGACGACGTCGTCGTCGGCGTCCACCACGTGCGCCGGGCGCAGGTAGGCCTCGGCCACGCGGCCCAGCGCCAGGGACTGGCGCTCCTGCGCGCCGGCGCGGTCCGCCAGCGCGTTGAGTTTCTGCGAGAGGTCCGCGAACAGCAGCGCCGCGAAGGTGGCGTTGCGCGCGATCAGCTCGCTCACCGCCTGGCGCGCGACGAGGTGCGCCAGCACCTCCTCCTGCGCCACGAAGCGGCTGCTGGCCTTGCCCGTGACCAGCGCGCGGCCGTCGAAGGAATCGTCCGGCCCGTAGCTGGCCACCCGCTCCTCGCCGTCGAACTGCTGCACGCGCCCCTTGATGACCACGAACAGGTGCGCCGGCTCCACCCCCGGCGCCAGCAGCGTCTCGCCCTCGCGCCAGTAGCCGATGTCCACGTGGTCGCGCACGAGCCGCTGTTCCTCCGTCGACAGGCAGTCGAAGGGCGAGACGGAGAAGTCGAAGGACGTGGGCACGGCGCCCGCATCATCGCGGCTCGCGCGCGGACGCACTTGCGCTGGCTCAAACGCGCCGCGGCCGCGCGCGGTCAGTTCCGGGTCAGGTTCGCGGCGCCGCGGTCAGCTCCGGGTCAGGAGCGTGCGACGGTCAGGCAACGGTCAGGGTGGCTCACCACACTCCGCGCGTTTTCAACGCACAGGGGACAGACGTGAGTGATGCAGCAATTGCCCAGAGAATCGGCGCCGGCCCCAGGGGCGAGGCGCAGGCGCCGCGGCCCGACGACGTGACCGCGCGCATCCAGGCCAATCCGAAGTACCTCGAACTGCGCCGCCAGCGCAACCTGTTCGGCTGGTCGCTCACGCTGGCGATGCTGGTCGTGTACTACGGCTACATCGCGCTGATCGCGTTCAACAAGCCCTTCCTGTCGCAGCCCATCGGCACGGGCGTCACGACCCTGGGCGTGCCGATCGGCATGGGGGTGATCGTGTTCACGATCGTGATCACCGGAATCTACGTGCGCCGCGCCAACGGCAAGTTCGATGCGCTCACGCGCGCCATCCTCGAGCAGGAAGTGAAGAAATGAACCGCATCCCCCGCATCCTCGCGGCGCTGGCCGCGCTCGTCCTGCCACTGGCGGCCTTCGCCGCCGGCGACGGCCCCGGCCAGGCCGCCAAGCAGGCCACCAACTGGACGGCCATCACCATGTTCGGCGCCTTCGTGTTCGCCACGCTGTGGATCACGAAGTGGGCCGCGGCGCGCACGCGTTCGGCGGCCGACTTCTATACGGCCGGCGGCGGCATCACCGGCTTCCAGAACGGCCTGGCGATCGCGGGCGACTACATGTCGGCGGCGTCCTTCCTGGGGATCTCCGCGGCCGTGATGGCCTCCGGCTACGACGGCCTGATCTACTCGATCGGCTTCCTGGTGGGCTGGCCGATCATCACCTTCCTGATGGCGGAGCGCCTGCGCAACCTCGGCAAGTTCACCTTCGCCGACGTCGCCGGCTACCGCTTCAAGCAGACGCCGATCCGCGCATTCGCGGCCTCCGGCACGCTGGTGGTGGTGGCCTTCTACCTGATCGCGCAGATGGTGGGCGCGGGCCAGCTGATCAAGCTGCTGTTCGGCCTGGACTACTGGATCGCGGTGGTGCTGGTGGGCGCGCTGATGATGATCTACGTGCTGTTCGGCGGCATGACGGCCACCACCTGGGTGCAGATCATCAAGGCGGTGCTGCTGCTGGCCGGCGTGAGCTTCATGGCCTTCATGGTGCTGGCGCAGTTCAGCTTCAGCCCCGAGGCGCTGTTCGCCAAGGGCGTGGAGGTGAAGAACGCGATCGCGCAGAACGCGGGCAAGAGTCCCGAGGAAGCGAAGAGCATCGGGCTGTCGATCATGAACCCGGGCGGCTTCGTGAAGGACCCGATCTCCGCCATCAGCTTCGGCATGGCGCTCATGTTCGGCACCGCCGGCCTGCCGCACATCCTGATGCGCTTCTTCACCGTGCCGGATGCCAAGCAGGCGCGCAAGTCGGTGTTCTGGGCCACCACCTGGATCGGGTACTTCTACGTGCTGATCTTCATCATCGGCTTCGGCGCGATCGCGCTGGTGCTGACCAACCCCGAGTTCGCCGACGTCGCCAAGGGCGTCATCCACGGCGGCGCGGGCACCTCCAACATGGCCGCTGTGCTGGTGGCCAAGAGCGTCGGCGGCGACGTGTTCTTCGGCTTCATCTCCGCGGTGGCCTTCGCGACCATCCTGGCGGTGGTGGCCGGCCTCACGCTGTCGGGCGCGTCGGCCGTGTCGCACGACCTGTACGCCACGGTGTTCAAGAAGGGCAAGGCCGACAGCGCCAAGGAGCTGAAGGTCTCGCGCATGACCACGCTGGCCCTGGGCGTCGTGGCCGTGGTGCTGGGCATCGCCTTCGAGAAGCAGAACATCGCCTTCATGGTGTCGCTCGCCTTCGCCATCGCGGCCTCGGCCAACTTCCCGGTGCTGTTCATGTCGGTCCTGTGGAAGGACTGCACGACCAAGGGCGCGGTGATCGGCGGCTTCCTGGGCCTGATCTCCTCGGTGGCGCTCACGGTGGTGTCGCCCTCGGTGTGGGAAGTCACGCTGGGCAACCCGAAGGGCAGCGCCTGGTTCCCGTACACCTCGCCGGCGCTGTTCTCCATGACGATCGGCTTCGTCGGCATCTGGCTGTTCTCCCTGCTGGACCGCAGCGCGCAGGCGGCGCAGGAGCGCGGCGCGTTCGCGGCGCAGCAGGTCCGTTCGGAGACGGGGCTGGGCGCGGCGGGCGCTTCGGGCCACTGAATTTCAGCCCCCCGCGGGCGTGACGTGCAAAGGGCATCGCATTTCGCGATGCCCTTTGCCATTCCGGCCCGGCGATGCGGCGACAATGCCGCCGAGCCGCCCGCATGAATCCCATCGCCGTCATCGACTTCGAAACCACCGGCCTGTCGCCCGCGATGGGCGACCGTGCCACCGAGATCGCCATCGTCCTGCTGGAGGGAACGCGCGTGGTCGGCCGCTTCCAGTCGCTGATGAACGCCGGCGTGCGCATTTCCCGCTTCATCGAGGACTACACCGGCATCACCAACGAGATGGTGCGCGCGGCGCCGCCGGCCGCGGAGGTGATGGCCGAGGCCGCGCGCTTCGTCGGCGACGCGCCCCTGGTCGCGCACAACGCGTCCTTCGACCAGCGCTTCTGGGCGGCGGAACTGGACCGGCTCGGTGCGGACGGCAGGCACGAGCCTTCCTTCGCCTGCACCATGCTGCTGTCGCGCCGGCTCTATCCGCAGGCGGGCAGCTACCGCCTGGGCGCGCTGGCGTCCTTCCACGCGCTGCCTTCGGCCGGCCGTGCCCACCGCGCGCTGGCCGACGCGGAGGTGGCCGCCGCGCTGCTGTCACGCATCCAGGGCGACATCCAGCGGCAGTACGACGTGGACGAGGTCCCGCACGCCCTGCTGGTGAAGCTGCAGCGTTGCCAGCGCAAGGCCCTGCCCAGGGCGATCCAGGGCTACTTCGAGGCCTTGCGCAGCGATGGCTGAAGAGGCCCTGCGCCTGTCCAAGGTGGTCGCCGCCCGCGTGCCCTGCTCGCGCCGCGAGGCGGAGCAGTACATCGCCGAAGGCTGGGTGCGCGTGGACGGCCGGGTGGTGGAGGAGCCGCAGTTGCGCGTGACCGGCGAGCAGCGCGTGGAGATCGACCCCAAGGCGCGCCTGCAGGCGGTCGAACCCGCGACCTTCCTGCTGCACAAGCCGGCCGGCATGACGATGGAGCAGGCGCGCGCGCTGCTGGGCGCGGACGCGCGGTGGAGCGGCGATCCCTCCGGCATCCGCCGCATCAGGAGCCATGGGGTGGGGCTCACGTCGCTGCTCCCGTTGCCGCCGCCCGCCAGCGGCCTGACGGTGTTCAGCCAGGACGGGCGCATCGTGCGCAAGCTCACCGAGGACGCGCGCCTCATCGAGCAGGAACTGGTGGCCGAAGTCACCGGCACCCTCGCGCCGAACGGGCTGCAGCGGCTGTGCGGCGGACTCGTGCACGGAGGCAAGCCCCTGCCGCCCGCGCGCGTGAGCTGGCAGAGCGAGAACCGGCTGCGCTTCGCGCTCAAGGGGATCCCGCCCGAGGCGGTGCCGTGGATGTGCGAACAGGTGGGGCTCGGCCTCGTGGCCCTCAGGCGCATTCGCATCGGCCGCGTGGCGATGGCGGGCCTGCCGGCAGGGCAGTGGCGCTACCTGCCGGCGGGGGAGCGCTTCTAGCGCTCCTGCCGCGCGGGTTTACTCGATCGCGAGCCGGCGCTGCGAGCGGCTGTCGGCCTTCTTCGGCAGCGTGAGCCGCAGCACGCCCTCGTCGTACTTCGCCTTGCACCGGGACTCGTCGACGTCGGTCGGCAGCTGCACCGCCCGCGAAACCGAGCCGTAGTAGCGCTCGCTGCGCAGGGACCGCCCCTGCGTCTTGCTGTCCTGCTGGCGCACCTCGGCGCGCAGGCTGACGACGTTGCCGTCGATCTCCACCTGGATGTCGTCCTTCTTCACGCCCGGGATCTCGGCCTCCAGCTCGAAGGCGTCATCGCGTTCGCGCACGTCCAGCCTGATCTGCGTCGGCAGCGGATCGCCGTGCAGGGGCTGGATGAAGAAGCCCGGCGCGAAGTCGCGGAAGAAGTCGTCGAGAAGACCCGGGCCGTGACTCCTGTGTCGTGTCAAAGCATTCATGTGGCCTCCTTGCTCTTGCGCGGGGGCGGGGGGCCCCTCACAGGAACATGGGAGCTCGGCGGCGGTCCGTCAAGCCTGCGCGCCTAGCGCTTGACCCACGTGAACACCCGTACCGGCGGCACGTTCAGCATCTCCCACTGCTTCTCCGGCCGGCCGAGATACGGCGACACGAAGTCGGCCACGTGCGCGCGCACCTGGTAGGCGACGAAGCGGCCGCCCACGGGCAGCACGGCGGCGATGCACGCGGCGATGCGTCGCGAGACCTCGACGGGCATGGTGGAGAAGGGGATGCCGGAGACGATCGCGTCGGGCGCGGGCAAGCCGTGTTCGTCGAGCAGCTCGCCCAGCCGCTCCGCGCTGCCGTGCTCGAGGACGAGGCGCGGATCGCGGATCGACTGGCGCAGGCCGCTGAAGAAATCGGGGTCGAGCTCGATGCCGAGCAGCACGGCGCCGGGCGCCATGGCGCCCAGCAGCGCGCGCGTGGTGCCGCCCGTGCCCGGCCCGAGTTCGACCACGGTGCGTGCCTCGTGCACCCGCGCGCATTGCACCAGCCGCTGCTCCAGCTGCGGCGAACTCGGGACCACCGAGCCCACCTGGGCCGGGTTGCGCAGGAAGCCGCGCAGGAACGCCAGGCTGCCGGCCGGGCTTGCGGAGGACGTGGCGCGCTGGGGGCCGGGAAGGGGGTTCATGTGCGGGGGCTCGAAACGGTCCATTCTGCTGATCTGGCGCGCCGGTCCTGTCGGACGGCACTGATGACTGCGGTGGGGCGCTGCTGGGACGGGGCACCGCCTCCTAGAATCGTACGGCCGCATGCCCACACCTTCCGACACGCCGCGCACCCTGCAGGGCGCCACCCGGGCATTGCGCGCCCAGTTCTTCGTCACCGGCGCCCTGTTCGCGACCTGGGGCGTGCACGTTCCGAGCATCAAGTCGCACTACGGCCTGGGCGAGCAGGCGCTCGCCATCGCGATGCTGGCCAGCGGCGCCGGGGCGGTCGTGGCGCTGCTGCAG
>DASWUI010000481.1:0-2673 GCA_036401715.1 Ramlibacter sp.
CGATCGGGTCGATGATGGCGCCCGAGAGGATGTGCGCGCCGGGCTCGGAGCCCTTTTCCAGCACCACGACCGAGACTTCCTTGCCTTCCTGCGCGGCGATCTGCTTGAGGTGGATCGCGGTGGCCAGCCCGGCGGGGCCGCCGCCGACGACCACCACGTCGTACTCCATTGCTTCGCGGGGTCCGTACTGCGCCAGGATCTCTTCTTGTGTCATGGGTCTCGCCGATAATGGTTTGCACTCGCGCGACTTTGCGCCGTGCCGCGGGGCTGCCGCATTCTATGCGCCGCGCCCGGGGCATCGAACGACCGTTCTATTGCGAATTCTAGAGAGGACTCCCAGTGACCTACAGCATCGACTTGGCCGGCCGTGTCGCCTTCGTTACCGGCGCCTCCAGCGGCCTGGGCGCGCAGTTCGCGCGCGTGCTGGCGCGCTCCGGAGCCGCGGTGGTGCTGGCCGCGCGCCGCATCGAGAAGCTGAAGGACCTGCGCGCGCAGATCGAGGGCGAGGGCGGCGACGCGCACGTCGTCGGCCTGGACGTGACCGACATCGACAGCATCAAGGCCGCCGTGGCGCACGCCGAAACCGAGATGGGCTCCATCGACATCCTGGTGAACAACTCCGGCGTGAGCACGACCCAGCGCATCCAGGACGTGACGGAGGAGGACTTCGACTACGTCTTCGACACCAACGTCAAGGGAGCCTTCTTCGTGGCGCAGGAAGTGGGCAAGCGCATGCTGGCGCGCTCGCGCGGCTCGGCGCCGGGCAGCTTCACCGGCGGCCACATCATCAACATCGCTTCGGCCGCGGGCCTGCGCGTGCTGCCGCAGATCGGCGTGTATGCCAAGAGCAAGGCGGCCGTGGTGCACATGACCAAGGCGTTCGCGCTGGAGTGGGGCCGCTTCGGCATCAACGTCAACGCCCTGTGCCCCGGCTACATCGACACCGAGATCAACCACCACCACTGGCAGACCGAGCAGGGCCAGAAGCTCGTGCAGATGCTGCCGCGCAAGCGCGTGGGCAAGCCGGAGGACCTGGACGCGGCGCTGCTGATGCTCGCTTCCGACCGCAGCCACTTCATCAACGGCGCGGTGATCTCCGCCGACGACGGCTTCAGCCTGTGAAGCCGGCGCGCCCCCGCGCATGCTGACGGGGGTCCTCGCCGGCCTGGCCGCCGGCGCGCTGTGGGGACTCGTGTTCGTGGCCCCGCGCATGGCGCCGGGCTTCAGCCCGGTGGACCTGACGGCGGGCCGCTTCGTGGCCTATGGCCTGGTCGCGGCGCTGGTGTGCGCCGCGACTCGCCGGCCGCTACCCACCGCGCGGCAGGCGCTGTCGGCCGTGGGCCTGAGCCTGCTCGGTTTCACCGGCTACTACCTGCTGCTGGTGCTGGCGATCCGCGACGCGGGCACCGAGGTGCCCAGCCTGGTGATCGGCACCATCCCGATCTGGGTGATGCTGCTGGGCAAGCCGGGGCACCTGCGCTGGGCGGCGCTGGTCCCGGGCATCCTGCTCACGGCGGCGGGCCTGGCGCTCATGACCTTGTCGCCGCACGCGGAAAGCGGCCCGCAGGGGCCGCACTACTGGCGCGGCATCCTCTGGGCCTGCGCTTCGCTCGCGTCCTGGACCGCGTTCGCGCTGCTCAATGCACGCTGGCTGAAGAAGCATCCGGAAGTCAGCGCCACCGACTGGGCCAACTGGCTGGGCCTGGCCACCGGCGCCGGCGCGTTGCTGCTGTGGGCGGTGGCGGGCTCCGACTTCGCGGCCATGCGCGCGCTGCCCGATGCACCGCTGTTCCTGGCGCTCGTGCTCGCGACCGGCGCGGGCTCCGCCTGGCTGGCGACCATCCTGTGGAACATGGCCAGCCGGCGCCTGTCGGCCAGCCTGTGCGGCCAGCTGATCGTGAGCGAGACGCTGTTCGCGCTGGCCTATTCCTTCGCCTGGGACGGCCGCTGGCCGACCGCGGCGCAATGGGCGGCGGTGGTCCTCTTCACCTTGGGTATCCTCGCATCCATCAAGGCGCACCGATGAAGCTCGAACTCCCCGCACGCAAGAAGCTGGTCCACACCATGCAGATCCCCATCCGCTGGGGCGACATGGATGCGATGGGCCACGTGAACAACACCGTGTACTTCCGCTACCTGGAGACCGCGCGCATCGACTGGTTCCAGGCGATCGGCTGCAACGTCAACCCGCAGGGCGAGGGCCCGCTGATCGTCAACGCCTTCTGCAACTTCCACAAGCAGCTGGAGTACCCGGGCGACATCGTGGTGAAGATGTACGTGAGCGACCCGGGCCGCAGCAGCTTCGAGAGCTGGGGCGAGATCGTGCGGGTGGACGACCCTGCAACGGTCTATGCGAGCGGCGGGGCCACGACGGTGTGGGTGGATTTCCCGAAGCAGAAGTCGGTGCCCATGCCGGGGTGGTTCCGCGAGATCGTGGGCTGAATTCCGTCATTCCCGCGCAGGCGGGAATCCAAGGCGTTGGAACGCGCCGCGACGCGGCGCTCCCTTGGAGGCTTTGGGTCCTCGCCTGCGCGGGGATGACGCTGTTGCGTCACCTTGGGTCCCCGCCTGCGCGGGGATGACGGGAGTTACTTCTTCTCCCGCGGCACCCGCCCCAGCAGGTAGAACTCCGGATGCGGCATCATGTTGGAGAAGCTCGCCATGCGGTTGGAC
>DASWUI010000482.1:0-2515 GCA_036401715.1 Ramlibacter sp.
CCCTTTAGCCACTCGGGCACCCCTCCGGCGAGGAACCTCGGACTATAGCACGATCCGACAGCCCGACGGGCGCGGCGACTACGCGCCGCGGGGGAAGCGGCCGTCGCCGGCCCGGCCTTTCGGCGGCTGAGACAAGCCTGACGGCGGTACTCGGTTGTCGCACAAGGCCGCGCGGATGTTGCTACCGTGGACCGCATGCCCATGGTCAACCTGGCCCTGCAGGGCGGCGGTTCGCACGGCGCCTTCACCTGGGGCGTGCTGGACGCGCTGCTCGAAGACGGCCGACTCGGATTCGAAGGACTCAGCGGCACCAGCGCCGGCGCGGTCAACGCCGTGGCGCTCGCCAGCGGCTGGGCGCGTGCGCAGGCGGGCGGACGCGACCCGCGCGAAGGCGCGCGCGAGAAGCTCGCCGGCATCTGGTACCGCGTCGGCGCGCTGGGCAGCCTCGGCACGCTGCAGCAGCAGTTCACGCGCATGCTGTGGGGCGGCCTGCCGCCCGAGCTGTCGCCCGCCAACCTGATCGGCAATGCCTGGCGCGGCGTGCTGTCGCCCTACCAGTCCAACCCGCTCGACATCAATCCGCTGCGCACGATGCTGGAGGAGGAAATCGACTTCCACGCGCTGGCCGCACAGCGCGAGCTGAAGGTGTTCGTCTCCGCCACCCACGTGAACACCGGCAAGGCTGTCGTGTTCACCGGCCGCCAGCTCGACGCGCGCGCGGTGCTCGCCTCCGCCTGCCTGCCCATGCTGTTCCAGGCGGTCGAGATCGACGGCGAGGCCTACTGGGACGGCGGCTACTCGGTCAATCCGGCACTGTCGCCGCTGATCAAGGAATGCGCCACCGCCGACCTCGTGCTGGTGCAGATCAATCCGCTGGCGCGCGGGAACACGCCCCGCACCTCGGCCGAAATCCTCGACCGCGTCAACGAACTCACCTTCAACGCCAGCCTGCTGACGCAGATGCGCGCCATCGACTTCGTGAACCGGCTCGTGGCCGACGGCGCGGTGTCGCATGCGCGCTGCAAGAGCGTGCGTGTGCACCGCATCGACGGCGGCGCCGCCCTGGAAGGCTTTCCCACCTCCAGCCGCACCTCGGCGGACGGCGTGCTGATCAACCGCCTGTTCGAGTCGGGACGTGCCGCCGGCAAGGAATGGCTGGCGCAGCATTTCGAGGCGGTCGGCCGCCGCGCCACGGTGGACATCCGCCGCGATTACCTGGACGACACGCGGCTGGAAGTGCCTTATCCGGCCGCGCCGGGTCTGCGCTCCATCGGCCGCGGCTTCCGGCCCTGGCTGGCGCGGCTGCTGCGGCAAAAGCGGGCCTAGAACACGTCCTGGACGCCACGCCGGGCGAGCCATTCGCGCGCCGCGCGAAAGCACCCGCTGCCCAGGAAGGGCACGGGTGGCCGGCTCGCCGACAGCGGCGAGGGATGGTTGGTTTCGAGGATGAGGATCTCGCGCGCGTACTGCGCCGCGTGGGACCGGATGAGCTCGGTCTTGGCCTGCGCGTGCGCGCCCCACAGCAGGTAGGCGCAGGGCGAGGCGGTCGCCGCCACCAGCGACAGCAGGCGGTCGGTCAGCGCTTCCCAGCCCTTCTTCGCGTGGCTGGCCGGCTCGCCATCCTCCACGGTCAGGCAGGCGTTGAGCAGCAGCACGCCGCTGCGCGCCCACCGGATCAGCGAGCCCGACTCCGGCGTCGTGCCCAGCTCCTTGAAGATGTTGCGCAGCGACGGCGGATGCTTCACGCCGTCGGCGACGGAAAACGCCAGGCCTTCCGCCTGTCCCGGCCCGTGGTACGGGTCCTGCCCCAGCACGACGGCGTGGACCGAGGCCAGCGGCGTCAATTCGAGCGCGCGCAGCGGATGCGGCGGATAGATCACCGCCCCGTCCGCGAGCCGCCCGCGGATGAACTCGGCCAGCCGCTGGCCCTCGGCGCTGGCAAGGAACTCGTCCACCGCGGGCCGCCAGCCTTCCGCCAGCGGCCACTCCTGCGGCGTCCAGGCCAGCAGCCGCTTCGGCCGCGCCCCGGGCTCGAGCTCCGCCCAGGGCAGCTCCGCCTGCTCCTTGCGGCGCGCCATCTCGTTCAGGTCCCGAACAGCGCGGCGAGCGCCGCGCCGGGATCCGGGGCGCGCATGAACGCTTCGCCGACGAGGAACGCGTGCACGCCGGCGGCGCGCATGCGCTGCACGTCCTCGCGCTGGTGGATGCCGGACTCCGTCACCAGCAGCCGGTCGGCCGGCACGTCCTTGAGCATGCCCAGCGTGGTGTCCAGGCTCACCTCGAAGGTGCGCAGGTTGCGGTTGTTGATGCCGACCAGCCGGGTCTTCAGCTGGAGCGCCCGCTGCAGCTCCGCGGCATCGTGCACCTCCACCAGCACCGCCATGTCCAGGCTGCGGGCGATCGCCTCCAGCTCGGCCATCTGGCCGTCGTCCAGGCACGCAGCGATGAGGAGCACGCAATCGGCCCCCATCGCCCGCGACTCGTAGATCTGGTAGGCGTCGACCATGAAGTCCTT
>DASWUI010000483.1:0-11701 GCA_036401715.1 Ramlibacter sp.
ATGCGCCGCTCGGTTTCATGCTGCTCGACGACCTGGGCACGCAGACCATGATCGAGGTGGTGGATGCGCAGCGGCCGGAAGCCAACCTGGGCCTGTACCAGCGCGCCATCGACGCGCTGGTCGCCTGGCAGCTGGCGTCGAAGCCCGGCGTGCTGCCGCCGTACGACGAGGCGCTGCTGGCGCGCGAGCTGGCGCTGTTTCCCGACTGGTACCTGGAGCGGCAGCGCGGCGTCGCGGTCCAAGGCGAGATGCGGGCGAAGCTCGATGGGCTCTTCAAGCTGATCATCGAGCGCAACCTGGCCTCGCCGGCGGTGTACGTGCATCGCGACTTCATGCCGCGCAACCTGATGATGCCGGCCGATCCGGCCGAACCGCGGCTGGGCGTGCTCGATTTCCAGGACGCCGTGGAAGGCCCGATCACCTACGACATCGCCAGCCTGATGCGCGACGCCTTCCTCAGCTGGGACGAGGAGTTCGTCCTCGACATCACGGTGCGCTACTGGCAGGCGGCGCAGAAGGCGGGGCTGCCGGTCGAGTCCGACTTCGGCGAGTTCTATCGCGGGGTCGAATGGATGGGGCTGCAGCGGCACCTGAAGGTGGCCGGCATCTTCGCGCGCCTGACGCTGCGCGACGGCAAGCCCAAGTACCTGGCGGACGCGCCGCGCTTCATCGGCTACATCCGCGCGACCACCCACCGCTACCGCGAGCTCACGCCGCTGGCGCGCCTGATCGACGAGATCGAGGGCAGCGACGCGGTGAGCGGCTTCGCCTTCGGGCGGGTCTGAGCCCGGTGCCGCGCCTGCACTGCGGCGAGCCCCTGTCCGGCGGACTGCGCCTGGCGCTGCCGCCCGGCACGGCGCGCCACGTGCAGGTGCTGCGCATGCAGCCCGGCGATGCGCTGACCCTGTTCGACGGGCGCGGCGGCGAGTACGAGGCGGTGGTGGAGCACATGGGCCGCAGCGAGGTGCAGGTGGCGGTGGGCGCACACCGCGCCATCGAGTGCGAGGCGCCGGTGGCCGTGCACCTGGCCGTGGCGATGCCCGCCAACGAACGCATGGACTGGCTGGTGGAGAAGGCGACCGAGCTCGGCGCCGCCTCGATCCAGCCGCTGGTGGCCGAACGCAGCGTGCTGCGCCTGACCGGCGAGCGCGCGCAGAAGAAGCAGGCGCACTGGCAGGCCATCGCCATCGCCGCCTGCGAGCAGTGCGGGCGCAACCGCGTGCCCGCGGTGCATGCGGTGCAGCCGCTGCCGAACTGGCTGGCGGCGCAGGCGCGGCCCGGCCTGGTGCTCTCGCTGCGCCCCGGCACCCGCGCCCTGTCGGCGCAGCCGGGCCCCGCGGAGGTCACCCTCCTGAGCGGGCCGGAAGGCGGCCTGTCGGCGGCGGAGGAGGAGGTCGCGCTCGCGCGCGGCTGGACCGCCGTGAACCTCGGCCCGCGCGTGCTGCGCGCGGAAACCGCACCCCTGGCCGCGCTGGCCGTCCTCACCCTGGCCGGAGTCCCCGCTTGAACCGAAACCTCTGGCTGCTGGCGGTGCTGCAGGGCCTCTTCCTCACCAACAACGTCACCTTCATCGCCATCAACGGGCTGGTCGGCCTGTCGCTGGCGCCCTATGGCTGGATGGCCACCCTGCCGGTGATGGGCTACGTGGTGGGCAGCGCGCTGTTCACCGGCGTGGTGGCGCGCTCGCAGGCGCGCTTCGGGCGGCAGCGCGCCTTCCAGCTCGGGCTGGCGGTGGCGCTGGGCTCGGCGCTGCTGTGTGCCTTCGCCGCCAGCACGCGCCAGTTCTGGCTGCTGTGCGCGGGCACGGTGCTGGCCGGCTACTACAGCGCCAACGGCGCGCTGTACCGCTTTGCCTCGGCCGAACTGGCGCGGCCGGGGATGCAGGAGAAGGCCGTGTCGCTGGTGATGGCCGGCGGGCTGATCGGCGCCGTCATCGGCCCCAACCTCGCCTCCGGCACGCGCAACTGGATGGCCGCGCCCTTCGCCGGCGCCTACGTGGCGCTGGCCGGGGTGGCCGCGGTCGCGATGGTGCTGCTCGCCTTCATGCGCTTCCCGCCGGCGCCGCCGCCGGCGAAGCACCGCAGCGGCCGCTCGGTCGCGCAGCTGATGCGGCAGCCCGTGTTCCTGGTGGCGGCGCTGGCCGGCGCCCTCGGCTACGGCGTGATGAACCTGCTGATGGCCGCCACCCCGCTGGCCATGCAGCAGTGCGGCCTGCCTTTTTCCGACGCCGCCTTCGTGCTGCAGTGGCACGTGATCGGCATGTTCGCGCCCGGCTTCTTCACCGGCCACCTGATCAAGCGCTTCGGCGCGCTGCCGGTGATGGGCGTGGGCGTGGCGCTGAACCTCGCCTGCATCCTGGTCGCGCTGTCCGGCGTAGAGCTGCACCAGTTCGGCATCGCGCTGTTCCTGCTGGGGGTGGGCTGGAACTTCCTGTTCACCGGCGCCACCACGCTGTCGCTGACCTCCTATGCGGCGGAGGAGAAGGACCGCGCGCAGGCGGCGCTGAACTTCTTCATCTTCGCCACGCTGGCCGTCACGTCCTTCTTCTCGGGCGTGCTGGTGACCACGCAGGGCTGGATGTGGCTGAACCTGGGCTCGCTGCTGCCGGTGGGCATCGTCGCCGGCGGCCTGCTCTGGCTGGGACTCAGAAGCGCTCGGCCAGCCACTGCCTGAGGCAGTCGTAGACGGGCTGCGATTCGCGCTCGTTGAAGATCTCGTGGTACAGGTCCTCGAAGCAGCGCGCGGTGACGTGCTGGCGCGGCGCCTGGGCGGCGAACAGCTGGCTGCCGGTGGGGTCCACCATGTGGTCGTCGCCGGCGTACATCAGCAGCGTGGGCACCTTCCAGCTGGGGGCGCGCGAGCGCACCAGCTCGCCCTCCTCGGCGATGAAGCGCGCCAGCCGCCCGGAGATGCGGTCGTGCACGCGCGGGTCGTTCATGTAGGCCTGCACCACCCGCGGATCGTGCGACAGGTACTTCGGGTCGAGGCCGTTGCTGACCGTGAGGTTGGGCGCGATGCGCGGCACCACGGCCATCAGCATCTTCTGCATCGGCGACAGGCGGGTGGCGAGCGCGGGCGAGGACAGCACCAGCGCATCGACCGCCATCAGGGTGCGGGCGACGAAGCTGGCCGCCAGCAGGCCGCCCATGCTGTGCCCCAGGAGCACCAGCGGCAGCCCGGGATTGCGCACGCGCGCGCTTTCCACGAGGTCGGCCAGGTCGTCCAGCATGCGGTTGGCGTGCGGCAGGCCGCCCCGGGGGCCGTCGGACTCGCCGTGGCCGTACTGGTCGTAGCTGCGCACGCTGAAGCCCCAGCCATTGAGCACGCGCGCGAGCGGGTCGTAGCGGCCCGCGTGCTCGCCCAGCCCGTGCACCAGCAGCACGCAGCCGCGCGGGCGCAGGCCCTCGGGCAAGTGCCAGTCCTGCACCGCGAGGTTCTCGCCATCGCTGGCAGTGAAGGTGGAAAGCGTGGACTCGGCGCCAGCGTGGCTCATCGGGCGGGATGATCGCCCAGCCACGGATGGTGTCAATGCCCCATCCGGAGGAATATGCCCGCATCCGCGGGCGGCGCGACCGGCGTCAGGGCATTTGCGCCATGACCTCCGCCACGGCGGCGGTCAGCCGCTTGGCATAGGGCACGTGCAGGAATTCGTTGGGCCCGTGGGCGTTGCTGCGCGGGCCCAGCACCCCGCACACCATCATCTGCGCGCGAGGGAAGCCCTCACTCAGCATGTTCATCAGCGGGATGGTGCCGCCCTGGCCGATGTAGCCCACCGGCGCGCCGAAATGCGCCAGCGACGCGGCGTCGAGCGCCTGCTCGAACCAGGGCGTGGTCGCCGGCGCGTTCCAGCCGGAGGCCGCGCCGTT
This sequence comes from Ramlibacter sp., assembly GCA_036401715.1. Classification (GTDB taxonomy): domain Bacteria; phylum Pseudomonadota; class Gammaproteobacteria; order Burkholderiales; family Burkholderiaceae_C; genus Ramlibacter. Next base: position 3,867 of record DASWUI010000483.1, read on the forward strand.
GGCCTCGAAGGTCACCACCGCCTGGTAGGGCGCGTTGTCCTCCAGCAGGGTCTTGAGTTCCTGCACCGCCCGCGCGGCGTCCACCAGGGGCGGCAGGCGCAGCGACAGCTTGAAGGCGGTGTAGGGCCGCAGCACGTTGCCCGCGTCCTGCAGCGCCGGGAAGCCCTCGGCCCCGGTCACCGACAGCGTGGGCAGCCAGGTGCGGTTCACCAGGGCCTGCACCGGGTCGGTGGTCGTCGGCAGGGCGAAGCTGGTCGAGCCGCCGCAATCCGCGTGCGCCCAGGGGAAGCGCTTGTACACCTCCTCGCCGAGGATCGCGGCGGTGGCCTTCACCTGCTCCAGGCGATCGGCGGGGATCTCGCAGTGGAAGCTTTGCGGCAGCAGGCGGCCGGTCCTGCTGTCCTCCAGCCGGTCCAGCACCTGCCGCATGATGCGGAAGCTGGAAGGCACCAGGCCGGAAGCATCGCCCGAGTGCACGCCCTCGGTGAGGACCTGCACCTTGAGCGTGCCGCCCGCCAGGCCGCGCAGCGAGGTCGTGAGCCACAGCTGGTCGTAGTTGCCGGCGCCCGAATCCAGGCAGATCACCAGGCCGACGTCGCCCAGGCGCGGGCGCAGCGCGTCCACGTAGGGCAGCAGGTCGTAGGAGCCCGATTCCTCGCAGGTCTCGACCAGGCCGACGATGCGCGGGTGCGGCTTGCCCTGCGCCTTGAGCGCCTGCAGCGCGGCGATGCTCGCGTACACCGCATAGCCGTCGTCGGCGCCGCCGCGGCCATAGAGCTTGCCGTCCTCGTACTTGGGGGTCCACGGCCCGAGGTCGCTGCGCCAGCCGGTGAATTCCGGCTGCTTGTCCAGGTGGCCGTACATCAGGATGGTCTGCGTGCTGCCGGCCCTGGTCGCATCGACCTCGAAGAACAGCACCGGGGTGCGGCCCGGCAGGCGCACGATCTCCAGCTTCAGCCCGGGCACCTTCTGCGCCTCCACCCACTGCGCGGCGTTGCGCAGCACGGTCTCGATGAAGCCGTGCTGCTGCCACTGGGGATCGAAGCCGGGCGACTTGGCGGGGATGGCGATGTAGTCGGTGAGCTGGCGGACGATGTCGCCGTCCCACTGGCGCGTCACCTGGTCGAGGGCGGCGGCGCTGTCGAGCAAGGTGGCGGGAATGTCGCGAGGGGCGTTCATGGCGGCGGCTTTTGCGGAAGAATGCGGATCCCTCCACTGTACGCGTCCCGATGAACCCCCGCATCCACGTCGGCGTCGGCGGCTGGACCTTCGAGCCCTGGCGCGACAATTTCTACCCGGCCGGCCTGCCGCACAGCCGCGAGCTGCACTACGCCAGCCGGCAGCTGACGGCCCTCGAGGTCAACGGCACCTTCTACAGCACCTTCAAGCCGGCGACCTTCGCCAAGTGGCGCGACGAGACGCCGGAAGGCTTCGTGTTCTCCCTGAAGGCGCACCGCTTCACCACCCACCGCCGGCAGCTCGCCGGCGCGGCCGAGGGCATCGGGCGCTTCGTGGGCAGCGGCATCGCCGAACTGGGCGACAAGCTGGGGCCGCTGCTGTGGCAGCTGATGCCGACCACCCCCTTCGATGCCGAAGACCTGGAAGCCTTCCTGCGCCTGCTGCCGCGCGAGGTGCAGGGCCGGCCGCTGCGGCACGTGCTGGACGTGCGGCACCCGAGCTTCGCCTGCGAGGAATACCTGGAGCTGCTGGCGCGGCACGACTGCACCACCGTGTACACGGACTCGGAGAAGTTTCCGTCGATCCCGCACGCGAGGAGCGGCCTGGCGTACCTGCGCCTGATGCGCAGCGAGGCCGCGTGTGCGACCGGCTATGCGCCGCAGGACCTTGCGCCCTGGGTGAAGGGCGCGCGGGAGTGGGTGGGGATGGGCGAGGGCAGGGAGGCGTTCGTGTTCTTCATCAACGGCGCCAAGGAGCGGGCGCCGGCGGCGGCCATGGAGTTCCTGCGGCAGTGGAAGGCGGGGTGAGCCTCACAACCACGACAGCCGCCCCTGTCCCGCCTCATCGAGCCGCGCGCGCAAGACCCCGGCAACATCCTCTCCCACGGCAAACGCGATCTCCACCGCCTCGCCGTGCTTCACCTCCCCGAGCGCGGCGCCCGCGCCTTCCAGCTCCCTTCGCACCATCCCCTCCAGCGCATACGGCACCCGGCAGGCGAACTGCAGCGTGCGCCGCAGCGGCAGCTTTTCCGCCTGCAGCAGCGCCTGCGCCACCGCATCCGTGTACGCCCGCACCAGCCCGCCGGCGCCGAGCTTCACGCCGCCGAAATAGCGCACCACGGTGGCCAGCACGCCTTCGAGCTGCTGGTGGCGCAGCACCTCCAGCATCGGCCGCCCCGCCGTGCCGCCCGGCTCGCCGTCGTCGTTGGCCGCCGATTGCCCGCCCGCGAGCAGCGCCCAGCAGACGTGGGCGGCGCCCGGGTGTTCGGCGCGCAGGCGCTCCACCACCTGCTGCGCCTCCGCCCGCCCGGCCACGGGCTGCACGCAGCCGAGGAAGCGGCTCTTCCGGATCACCAGCTCGCTGTGCACGGGACGCGCCAGGGTCAAGGCCATGGCACCAGCCTAGCGCAAGCCAGGCGCGGCTTTCCCGCACGGCCGCTGCGGCACGACCCCTCACGAAGACGCAGGACTGAGCGCCCTCTGCCGGCGCAGCCACTCCAGGCCCTGCGAGGTGCCGCCCGCCTGCGCGCCGCGCGCCGGCCGGTACTCGCAGCCGACCCAGCCGCTCCAGCCGCAGGCCACCGAGACCTCGTCGATCACCGAGAACAGGTAGGGGTAGTTCAGCTCGCCGAGGTCCGGCTCGTGCCGCTGCGGCACGCCCGCGATCTGGAAGTGGCCGACCCGGCCGGTGGGCAGGTACTCGCGGATCTTCATGGCCAGGTCGCCCTCGACGATCTGGCAGTGGTACAGGTCCATCTGCACCTTCACGTTGGGCTCGCCGATCTCCGCCACCAGTTCGTGCGCGTGGTCCTGGCGGTTCAGGAAGAAGCCGGGGATGTCGCGCGTGTTGATCGGCTCCAGCAGCAGGTCCACGCGCTGCCTGGCCGCTTCGCGCGCGGCCCAGCGCAGGTTGGCCACGTAGGTGGGGCGCAGCGCCAGGCGGTCCTGGCCTTGCGGCACCAGGCCGGCCATGACGTGCACGCGCGGGCAGGACAGCGCCTGTGCGTAGCGCAGCGCGCGCGCTATGCCCTCGCGGAATTCCTGCTCGCGCCCGGGCAGGCAGGCCAGGCCCCGCTCGCCCGCGTCCCACTTGCCGGGCGGGGCGTTGAACAGCACCTGCTGCAGGCCATGCGCGCGCAGCCGCGCGGCGAGCTCCTGCGGTTCGTGCTCGTAGGGGAACAGGTATTCCACGCCGGCGAAGCCGTCGCGCGCGGCGGCCTCGAAGCGGTCCAGGAAGGCATGCTCCGGATAGAGCATGGACAGGTTGGCGGCAAAGCGCGGCATCGCTGCTCCTCAGCGCACCGCCAGCCGCACGGCCTGCGGGTTCTCGGCGATGTACTCGCGCACGATGGCTTCGAAGCTGGCGTCGCTGGCCAGTCCCAGCCCGCGCGCGCGGTCCCAGGCGACGTCGCCCGGCCAGCTGCGCACCAGCTTCTCGATCGCCGGGTCGGGCTGCCAGTCGAGCAGGGCGACGGCTTCCTTGCCGGCGACCTTCTCCAGCGCCGCCGCCATCTCGCCGACGGTGGTGCGCAGCGAGGGCAGGTTGATGGCGGTGCGCTGGCCCCACTGGGCGTCGCTCGCTTCGGCGGCGCGCACGAAGCCTTCGATGGTGCGCGTGGGCGAAGCCAGCGCCACCGGCACTTCCGGCCCCACCGGCACGCGCGCGCGCACGCCGGCCAGCGGCTCGCGGATCATGCCGCTGAGGAAGCCGGAGGCCGCGCCGTTGGGCAGCCCCGGGCGCACGCTGACCGTCACCGGCCGCACGCTGCGGCCGGCGATGAAGCCCTTGCGCGTGTAGTCGGCCACCAGCTGCTCGCCGATGTACTTCTGCACGCCGTAGCTGCCCTGCGGCGTCGGCAGGGTGTCGTCGCGCATCACGCCCAGCGGCGGCTGCCCGGGCTGCTGGCCGAACACCGCCAGCGAACTGGCGAACACGAACACCGGGCAGGTGCCCAGGGCCCGGCAGCCATCGAGCAGCGCGCGCGTGGTGTCCAGGTTGCTGCGCATGCCGAGGTCGAAGTCGGCTTCGCATTCCGCGCTGACCGCGGCGGCCAGGTGGAACACGGCGTCGGTGCCGGCGGCGGGCAGGTCGCGCCGCTGCACCAGCTCGAGCAGGTCACCCTGGACCGAGCGCACGCGCGCATCGGCCAGCAGGTCGGCCGGCGGAGCCCCGCGGTCGGCCAGCACGACCTGCCGGATGGGACGCGCGGGCGCGCCGCGCAGGGAGAGCGAGCCGGCCTTCAGCAGGGCACGGGCGAGGCGGGCACCGAGGAAACCGGCGCCACCGGTGATCAGGATATTCATGCGGCGAGGATACTGGGTTCCCGCCGCTTCCGTCATCCCGCGCAGGCGCGGACCCCAGGCGTTCAGGCCGCGCCCAGCAGGCGCAGCGTCATGCCCGCCAGCGCGCAGCCGGCGATCACCGGGATCACGCCGGCCTTGAAGCGGAACAGGGCGACCGCGGCCGCCGCCGCGATCAGCAGTGACACGCCGTCGAAAGGCAGCCCCAGCGTGGACCGCGCGCCGGCGATGTGCGCCAGGAAGAACAGCGCCAGGCTGCCGATGACGCCGACCACGGCCGCCGTGATCGCGGTCAGCGGAGCCGTGAAGCCGAGCTTGCCGTGGGTGGATTCCACCAGCGGGCCGCCGGCCAGGATGAACAGGAAGGACGGCAGGAAGGTGAACCAGGTGACCACGGCCGCCGCCAGCGCGCCACCCAGGAACAGCGCGTCGGGCCCGAGCACCTGCCGCGCCCAGCCGCCGACGAAGCCGACGAAGGCCACCACCATGATCAGCGGCCCGGGCGTGGTTTCGCCCAGCGCCAGGCCGTCGATCATCTGCGCGCCAGTGAGCCACTGGTGGTGCTCCACCGCGCCCTGGTACACGTAGGGCAGCACGGCGTAGGCGCCGCCGAAGGTGAGCAGGGCCGCCTTGGTGAAGAACCATCCCATCTGCGCCAGCGTGCCCTCCCAGCCCCAGGCGCCCACCAGCAGGGCCATGGGCGCGAGCCACAGCAGCGCGCCCGCGATCGCCACCCAGGCCAGCCGCGACTTGCGGAACAGGGCGTGCCGCGGCGTCGGGGTGCCGTCGTCGATCAGGTAGGGCAGCCGGGCCTCGCCGGAGGGCGCGCCGACCCTGCCGCCATGGCCGCCGCCGGTGGCGAACTGTTCCGGCACGAGCCGCCCCCCGACCACGCCGGCCAGGGCCGCTGCACCCACCACCCAGGGGAAGGGGATCTTCAGGATGGCGATGGCCACGAAGCTGGCGATGGCGATCAGCCACAGCAGGGGCACCTTGGCCGGGTGGCGCAGCGTGCGGCTGCCGATGCGCCAGACCGCGTGCACCACGATGGCCGCGACCGCCGGCTTGATGCCATAGAACAGGCCCGCCACCCAGTCCACGTTGCCGAAGGCCAGGTACACCCAGCTCAGGCCGATCAGGATGGCCAGCGACGGCAGCACGAACAGCCCGCCCGCGACCACGCCGCCCCAGGTGCGGTGCATCAGCCAGCCGATGTAGGTGGCCAGCTGCTGCGCCTCCGGTCCCGGCAGCACCATGCAGTAGTTCAGGGCGTGCAGGAAGCGCCGCTCGGAGATCCAGCGCTTCTGCTCCACCAGCTCCCTGTGCATGATCGCGATCTGCCCGGCGGGCCCGCCGAAGCTGATGAAGCCCAGCTTCAGCCAGAACTTCAGCGCTTCGCCGAAGGGCACGCCCTGCGGCGGGGCGGGCGATGCGTCGTGGGCGGGGACCACGCTCATGCCGCCACCCGGCCCGCGGCCGCATCGTGCGCGCGCCAGCGGTGGGTCTCGCCCTGCAGGTCGCGGCACCAGGCGTACAGCGCGTCGTACAGCGGCAGCGCCTGCAGCAGCATCGCGTGGTCGTCGGCGTGCAGCCGCGACAGGCCCAGCGACAGCGCCAGCAGGCCGGCGCTTTGCGGCGCGATGCCCAGGCGGGAGGTGTCGGCGCCGCGCACGATGGTCGCCAGCGTGTCGAGCGCCGGATCGCGCAGGTCAAAGGCCTGCAGCAGCGCGTCGAAGCTGCAGCGCTCGCCCACGTGCGTGATCGGCGCATCGGGCAGGTCGTAGGCCACGGCTTCCAGCCTGCGCGCCTGCGCGAACACCTCCGCCTCGGGCACGTAGAAGAACTGCGCCCGCGGGTCGATGAAGCGGCGGATCAGCCAGGGGCAGGCGACGCGGTCGATCTTGGGCCGCGCGCGCGTGATCCAGCGCGAGGGCCGCTCACCGGTGACGCCGAGGTCGGGGCGCTTGCGGATCGTCGGCAACGGGGCCTCGCGCCAGCGGGCGATGTCCCGCAGGCGGTCGACGCCGTCCTCGCCGCCGGCGATGCCGCCTTCGAGCTGGCGTGCGTCCCAGCCGGCGCCGCGCAGCGTGCGCACCGCGTCTTCGCTCACATCGTGGCCGTAGGCGCAGTAGACGACGGTCTCGCGCGGCGGCCCGGCGCGGGCGAAGGCGGGCACGTCCTCGGGCGCGCAGTACACGGCGCCGGGCAGCAGGCGGTCGCCGACGGCGAACTTCTCGCGCCGGCGCACGTCCAGCAGCAGCGGCGCGTCGGCGCGGCCGAGCAGGACGGCGAGTTCCGAAGGGGCAATGGAAGGCAGGGCGGTGTCCACGGTCGTCTCCATGAGAGAGTTTCCAGCGCTTGGACGGGACACCGTCTTTCCGAGGGGACCGGGAGGCTGCATTCCCGATGCGGCAAATCCTAACCTATCCGCGCTGGAACTTGAAGACCGCGGTCCCCGCGGTGAGATTCGGCAGCACGCGCCGCTCGCGGCCGTCCTGCAGGCCGAAGGCATCCAGGATCGCCAGGTTGTTCTTGGTCGCCAGCACCTCGAAGTCCTTGAAGGTGCCGACGCGGATGTTGGGCGTGTCGTACCACTGGTAGGGCAGGCGCTTGGTCACCGGCATGCGGCCGCGCGCGATCGACAGCCGGTTGGGCCAGTGCGCGAAGTTGGGAAAGGCGACGATGCCCAGCTTGCCCACGCGCGCCGTCTCGCGCAGCATCACTTCGGCATTGCGCAGGTGCTGCAGCGTGTCGATCTGCAGCACCACGTCGAAGCTGTCGTCGTCGAAGATGGTGAGGCCCTGGTCCAGGTTGAGCTGGATCACGTTGACCCCGCGCCGGACGCAGGCCAGCACGTTGTCGTCGGCCAGCTCGATGCCGTAGCCGGTGCAGCCGCGCTCGCGCCGCAGCAGGTCCAGCAGCGCGCCGTCGCCGCAGCCCAGGTCGAGCACGCGCGCGCCTTCGGGCACCAGGCGGGCGATGCTGTGCATGGTGGCGCGGTCGGTCACAGCACGGCTCCCGCGGGCAGCTCCCGCACCGGCGCCGCGCCTGCGCCCACGGCCTCCGCCGCGATGCGGTCGAAATAGGAGCGCACCACCGCCAGGTAGCGCGGGTCCTCCAGCAGGAAGGCGTCGTGCCCGTGCGGCGCGTCGATCTCCGCGTAGCTGACGTCGCGCCGGTTGTCCAGCAGCGCCTTGACGATCTCGCGGCTGCGCGCCGGCGAGAAGCGCCAGTCGGTGCTGAAGCTCACGAGCAGGAACTTCGCGCTGGCCACCGCCAGCGCCTTGGCCAGGTTGCCGTTGTGCCGGCGCGCGGGATCGAAGTAGTCGAGTGCGCGCGTGATCAGCAGGTAGGTGT
>DASWUI010000484.1:0-4258 GCA_036401715.1 Ramlibacter sp.
GCGGAGGCGGGGACCCAAGGCGTTGAGGAGCGCGCCCGCGGGCGCGTCCCAGGAAGCCTTGGGTTCCAACCTCCGCGGGAATGACGACAGGCTTCCGACGACCTCTCGCGCGATCCCCAAGGCATGCCGGTCGTCCGCGGCGATGTACTCGCCCAGCCCCGACACGGTGGTGTGCATCTCCGCCCCGCCCAGTTCCTCCTCGGTCGCCACCTCGCCGGTGGCGGCCTTCAGCAGCGGCGGGCCGGCCAGGAACGCGCGCGAGCGCCCGCGCACCATGATCACCACGTCGCTCCGGCCCGGCATGTAGGCACCGCCCGCCGTCCCCGAGCCGTGCTGCACGGTGATCACCGGGATACCGGCGGCCGACAGGCGCGCCAGGTTGCGGAACAGCGCGCCGCCCTGCACGAAGCCTTCGACGCGGTAGCGCATCAGGTTGGCGCCGGCGCTCTCCACGAGGTGGATGAAGGGCAGCCGGTTCTGCAGCGCCAGTTCCTGCACGCGCAGGATCTTGTCCAGGCCCATGGGCTGGATGGCACCGGCATCGATGCCGGAGTCGCTGGCCACCACCATGCAGCGCTCGCCACGAATGAAGCCGATGCCCGCGATCATGCCGCCGCCGGGCACCGAGGCTTGCGCATCGCGCGTGTCCTGCAGGTAGCCGGCCAGCGTGCACAGCGGCAGGAAGGCCGCGCCGGGATCGAGCAGCAGGCCCACGCGCTCGCGCGGCAGCAGCTGCCCGCGCTTCTCGAACACCGGCTGCGCTTCCGCGGACTTGTCGGCGGCCCGCTGCTCCAGCGCACGCAGCGCCTGGATGCGCTCGAGCATGGCGTCGCGCCGCTGCAGTGCGGCGGCGGACCCTGGATTCCAGGCCGGCTCGAACTTCATGGGCCGAACACCTTGGGCGGCTGGTGGCGGTGGAAGCCGTCGAAGGGCTTGACCGCGTCTCGCTGCTGCACCTCCGGGGGTGCGGCCACCTGTCCCCAGCCCATGCGCACCTGCGGCCGGGCGCCGTCGATGCGCAGCACGCTGCCGCTGATGAAGGCGGCCGCGGGCGACAGCAGGAACACGATGCCCGCCGAGGTCTCGGCCTCCGTGCCGAAGCGGCCGGCGGGCACCGTGTCGCGCATTTCACGCAGCATGGCCGCCGCTTCCGGCGGATAGTGGTCCATGCCGCTGGAGGCGATGTAGCCCGGCGCCACCGCATTCACCCGCACGCCGCTCCTGGCCCATTCCATGGCCGCGGTCTCGGTGAAGCTCACCATGCCGGCGCGGGCGGCGCCGCTGTGCGCCATGCCCGGCATCGAGCCCCAGATGTCGGCCACGATGTTGACGATCGCGCCGCCGTGCGCCTGCATGGACTGCAGGTAGCACTCGCGCGCGACCAGGAAGCCGCCGGTGAGGTTGGTGGCCACCACGGCGTCCCAGCCCTTGCCGCTGATCTTCTCCAGCGGCGTGATGTACTGGCCCCCGGCGTTGTTCACGAGCCCGTGGATGCGCCCATGCGTGGCGACCATCGCCTGCACCACGTCCTGCACCGCCGATTCGTTGCGGATGTCGCAGACGTGGAAGCTGCAGCGGCCGCCGTCGGCCACGATCTCGCTGGCCACGTGCTGCAGCTTCTCCAGCTTGCGCCCGAGCAGGATCACGTGTGCCCCCAGGCAAGCGAGTTCGTGGGCGGTGCAGCGGCCGATGCCGGAGCCGCCGCCGGTGACCAGGATGAACTGCCCGGCGAACAGGCCGGGCGCGAAGACGGAACGGTAGTGCCCGCTCATGCAGCCTCCCCGATGAATAGCGCCAGCGCCGCCTGCGTGAGGTCGTCCAGCGAAGCCTCCTTGCGGCGGTCGAACCATTGCACCGACCAGTTGAGGGCGCCGAAGATCAGCAGGCGCGCGAGCTTCACGTCGGCCTGCAGGCGCCCCTGTTGGTGCAGCGCGCGCAGGACCGGATCCCACACGCCCTCGTATTCGCTCTTGAGCGCCGCCAGGGTGGCGCGCTGGCGCGGCGTGATGGAGCGGGCCTCGTACAGCATCACCGGATAGAAGTCGCTGCCGGTGCCCAGCAGCACCTCGAGGTGGTTGCGCACCAGCGCGCGCAGCTGCGCTTCGGCATCCAGGCTCTCCATCCGCGCCACGACCGCCCGCTGGCGCTCCAGCGCGCTGCGCATGCCTTCCTCCATCACGGCGAAGAGCAGAGCCTGCTTGGTCTTGAAGTGGTAGAAGGGCGAGCCGCTCTGCATGCCGGCGGCCGCTGCGATGTCCCGCGTGCTGGTGGCGTCGAACCCCTTGCGGCGGAACAGGCGCGCCGCGCCCAGGATCAGGGCGCGCCGGCGGTTGCCGTCGTCACGCTCGTCCACCGTCTTGCGCGGCCGCCCGCGCGGACGCTTGGGCGCGCGCAAGGCGGCAATAGGGGTGCGGGCTGTGGCCGGTTGCATGCCGGGGGACCATAGCAGAGCCCGATATTTACGGCAAGCAACTGCTCGGTGAAAATGCCTGCGCGGTCCTTGTCGCCGACGGGCCTCGTGATCTCCGGCCCGGATCGGGATGGGACTGTCCGACTCGGCGAAATCAAGGAGGAGGCGGGCCTTCAGGCCCGCCGGGGGACATTCGCAGAGGCGGACAGTCCCGTTCCGGCCCGGACCGGGCAACGAGAGGCCCAGGGCGGCGCCGTTACTTCGCCAGCGCGTCCCGCACCCGCGACAGCTTCTCGAACGCCTCGTTGGCGACGGTCTTCAGGTCGGCGTTGTCGTTTTCCCCGGTGAGTTGCAGCGGATCCGCGAACACCACGGCGACCTTGCCCTGCCCCTCCTGGCGCACCAGCACGTTGCACGGCAGGAAACGGCCGATGTCCGGATCGGCAGTGACGGCACGGTGCGCCAGCCGCGGGTTGCAGGCGCCCAGGATGCGGTACGGCGGGATGTCCTCGCCGATCTTCTCGCGCAGGGCCCCCTGCACGTCGATCTGGCTCAGGATGCCGAAGCCTTCCTTCTTCAGCTCCTCGGTGACGCGTTCGATGGCCTGCGGATATTCCATGGCCAGGGTGGCTTTGATCAGCGACATGTTGTGTTCCTCGTGGGTGACAGTTAACGAATATCTTAATCGTGTTCCATGTTCCCCGCACGCGCAAGCCCTTCCCCTCGCAGCGCCGCGCCCAGGTAGGCCGCGGTCCGGCTGCCGCGCGCCTGCGCCACCTGATGCGGGGTGCCTGCCGCGACGACGCGGCCGCCCTGGCCGCCCGCGCCGGGCCCCATGTCGATCACCCAGTCGCTCTGCGCCACCACGCGCATCTCGTGCTCGACCACGACGACCGTGTTGCCCTCGTCCACCAGCCGCTGCAGCTGCGCCATCAGGCGGTCGACGTCGGCGGCGTGCAGGCCGGTGGTCGGTTCGTCCAGCACGTACAGCGTATCGCCCCGGTGCGTGCGCTGCAACTCGGTGGCCAGCTTGATCCGCTGCGCCTCGCCGCCCGAGAGCTCCGTGGCCGGCTGGCCCAGCCGCAGGTAGCCGAGGCCGATGTCCTGCAGCACCGCCAGCGGCCGCAGCACCGCGGGCTCGTCCGCGAAGAAGGCGAGGGCCTCCTCGACCGTCATGGCCAGCACCTCGGCGATGGTCTTGTCCCGCCAGCGGATCTCCAGCGTCTGTGCGTTGTAGCGGGCGCCGTGGCAGTCCGGGCAAGGCGCGTACACGCTGGGCATGAAGAGCAGTTCGACCGAGACGAAGCCCTCGCCCTCGCAGGTCTCGCAGCGGCCCTTGGGCACGTTGAAGGAAAAACGGCCGGGGTCGTAGCGGCGCCTGCGCGCGGCCGGCGTGGCTGCGAACAGCTTGCGCACGGCGTCGAACAGGCCGGTGTACGTGGCGAGGTTGGAACGCGGCGTGCGGCCGATCGGCTTCTGGTCCACCTGCACCAGCCGGCGGATCGCGCCGGTGTCGCCGGCCAGCCGCCCCGACCAGGTGCCGTCGCGCGCGCTCGGCTCCAGCAGTTCGTCGGCCTCTTCCTCCTCGCCCGGCAGCTCGCTGCCCAGATGCCGCGCGACCAGCTCCAGCAGCGCCCGGCTCACCAGCGTGGACTTGCCGGAGCCGGAGACGCCGGCGACGGAGCTCAGGCAGCCGAGCGGAAACTCCGCATCGAGGGCCTGCAGGTTGTTGCGCGTGACCGCCTCCAGCCGCAGCCAGCCGCGCGCCGCCCGCACGGCCTGCGAGGGCAACGGCACCTCGCCGAACAGGTGGCGGCGCGTCTGCGACTTCTTCACCTGGGCCAGCCC
>DASWUI010000485.1:0-1678 GCA_036401715.1 Ramlibacter sp.
GGATCGGGTCGGTCATCGGGGTTTCGGCCGCGGCCCACGGCGCGGCGGCGAGCAGCAGCAGGCCTGCCAGGCGCGGCAAACGGGGCATCACGTGCATGGCGTCTCCACGAAGGTCAACACTGGCCGTGCACTGTGCGGTCGGCGGGCACACCTCGAGTGTCGGCATCCTGCCGCTCTGCCCGTCGGACGCTGCCGCATGCGCAGCGCAGCCGGTGCTCCCGGCGCGCTCAGGGCGCCGTCAGTTCCCCTGCGCTGATCAGCGCGCGCGGCGCTTCGGCCGCCTGCACCCGGGGGTCCAGGTCGACGCATTCGAAGTTCGGCAGCTGGGCGAAGTCGCGCAGCGACGGGCAGGCCTGGCGGAAGCGCTCCTGCTCGCCGTCGTTCCAGGTCTTCATGCCCCAGGCCACCCCCAGCGCCAGGCACACCGGCAGCAGGCTGCCGCCGCTGGTGAGGAAAGCGGCCGTGATGCAGACGTTGTTGACCGTGGTGCCGGCCCACATGGCGGTGGCGGACGCGTACACGGCGGGCCGGTCCTTTTCAGGAAGGCTTTCCGCGTACTGGAGCGTCGCCGCGCTCAGGCCGAAGGACAGCACCGGACTCAGCGGGTTGACGCTGATGACGCCCGTCGCCACGACCGCGGCCGTCGACACGCCGTCGGCGATCGCCGCCTGCACGGCCTGGCCCTTGGCGTCCTGCGCGAGCGCGCCATGCGAACCTGCCGCCAGCACGGCGACGAAGGCGATCCTGCGCAGCATCAGGTACTTCGGTGCTCCCATCGGCCCTCCTCCGCCCGCGATGCGGACTCGCGCCATGAAGCACAGGGTGCGCGGCGCTGCCCAGAGCTTGCCTCTGCCGTGCGCAAACCGTGGCTACGCCCGTCGCGGCCGGAGCTCCGGCCGTCCGCGGCCGATGTTCGGGGATGTAACGGCGCGCGTGCGCGCGGCGACGAACGGGCAGGTGCGCTTGCTCAGCGCAGGATCTTCTCCATGGGCCGGCCCCTGGCGAGCTCGTCGACCAGCTTGTCCAGGTAGCGGATCTGCTGCATGAGGGGATCCTCGATCTCCTCCACCCGCACGCCGCAGACCACGCCCTTGATCAGGGAGCGGTTCGGATGCAGGGCGGGCGCCTGGGCGAAGAAGGTCCGCAGGTCGTTCCCCAGCGCGATCTGCCGCTGCAAGCCCGCGGCGTCATAGCCCGTCAGCCAGCAGATGACCCGGTCGACTTCCTCCTTCGTGCGGTTCTTGCGCTCGGCCTTCTGCACGTACATGGGATAGACCTTCGCGAAAGGCATCGCGAAGACTCGGTGCTCCTGCATTCCAACCCTCCTGCGGACGCGCTGGCCGCACGATGGCGCGCCACCGCCGACATTAGCCGATACCGCGCTTTCCAGGCGGGGCGCCCGCATCCTCCTGCAGGATTTCCAGGAAGCGCCTGGCCAGCGGCGGCAGCGCATGGCCCTTGCGCATCAGCACGCCGATCGCCCGCGTGAAGCGCGCCTCGGCGAAGGGCAGCGGGCTGAGGCCCTCGCCGGGCGGCCCCGCCAGCATCGCCTCGCTCATGATGGACACCAGGTCGCTGTGCGCCAGCAGCCGGCTCAGCTGGCCCGCCGTGTTGCTCACTTCCACGGCGACGCGCGGCGGCGGCAGGCCGGCTTCGGCCAGGCGCGCTTCCACGCTGC
>DASWUI010000486.1:0-1987 GCA_036401715.1 Ramlibacter sp.
CGTGGATGGACTGGACGTGATGGACGACATGCTCAAGGTGATGTCGGCGCAGGTGACGCTGCGCCCGAGTGGCCACCAGTACGTGGTGGAAGGCCACGACACCCTGCTGCAGGCCGGCATGCGCGCCGGCCTCAAGCTCAACTACGGCTGCGGCAACGGCAGCTGCGGCATGTGCAAGGTGCGCGTGACCGCCGGCGAAGTGGCGCGCTGCGCGCCCAGCGACTACCCGCTGTCGGAGGCCGAGAAGGCGCAGGGCTACGTGCTCGCCTGCGCCCACACCGCCGCCAGCAGCGAGGTCACGCTGGAGACGCTGGAGGCCGCCGGTCCCGCCGACATCCCGCAGCAGCAGATCGCGGTGACCGTGCGCGGCCTGCGGCCGCTGGCGCCCGACACGCTGCTGCTGCACGTGCAGACCCCGCGCACGCACCGGCTGCGCTTCCTGGCCGGGCAGTCGGCCACGCTGGCCCTGGCCGAAGGCGACGGGGCGCAGGCGCGCTACCCCATCGCCAGCTGCCCCTGCGACGACCGCAACCTGCACTTCTTCGTCCCGCGCGAGCCGCAGGACCCGCTGGCGGCGCGCCTGTTCGCCGGAGCGGTGCGGCCGGGCGATGCGCTCACGCTGTGGGGCCCGGACGGCGAGTTCATCCTGGCCGACGCCGGCCAGCCGCTGGTGTTCGCCGCCTGCGACGAGGGCTTCGGGCCGGTCAAGAGCCTGATCGAGCACGCGCTGTCGCTGGACGCCGCGCCCTCGCTGACGCTGTTCTGGCTGGCCACGCGCAGCGACGGGCACTTCCTCGAGAACCAGTGCCGGGCGTGGTCGGAAGCGCTCGACCCGTTCGAATACACCTTGTTCCGCGACCAGGACGCGGCCGCGGGCGCGCGCCAGATCGCGCGCGCCATGCGGGCGGACCTGTTCCAGCCCGACTGCGCGTACTACCTGGCCGGGCCCGCGGAGTTCGTCGCCAGCCTCGCGGCGCAGCTCGCGGAGGCGGGCGTGCCGGCCGCCCAGATCCACCAGGAGGTGCTCCCATGACCTGCGACTGCCAGCCCGCGCCCGCCCTGCCGGACGAAGCCGGCTGCAGCGGCGGCGAGTCCTTCGCGCTGCGCGTGCTGGGCGAGGACATGCTGCCGGAGTTCCGCGAGGGCGACATCATCATCGTCGAGCCCGACGGCGCGCTGAAGGACGGCGCCTTCGTGCTGGCCTGCCCCGGCGGCGACTGGATGCTGCGCCAGCTGGTGCGGCGCGGCGAAGCCTGGGCCCTGCGCGCGCTCAATCCGGCCGCATGCACGACCGCCCCCGAGCTCCCGCTGGCGGACCTGCAGGCCGTGCACGGCCTGGTGATCCAGAAGGCGGTGCCGGGACGGCGCAAACTCACCAGGAGCTATCTCTGACATGCCTTATTTCGTGTACCGGGTGAAGCCGTTCGCGCAGCTCGAGGCGCTCGGCCAGTACCCCACCTTTCCGGAAGCCTCCCGCGAGGCCAAGGCGCTGCGCGCCGCCGAGCCGGGCGCGCCGCGGCGGGTGCGCGTGGTCTTCGCGGACGACGCGCTGGCCGCCGAGGACCTGCTGCTGCAGGTGCGCGACCGCCCGCCCGGCGGCGACGACGACTGAGCGTCCCGTGCCGGACCTGCCCGCCTCCTCGGGCTGCTGCACGGGCGCGCAGTCCTGCGTCTTCGCCAAGGCGCTGCTGGCGCGCTCGGCCGGTTGCGAGCTCGCGCGCCGCCGCGTGGAGGGCGAGGGCGAACGGGTGGAATGCGGCTCGCCCGTGGCGCGCATCAACTGCGGCACCCTGGCCGCCCTGCTGCACGAGCGCGCCCGCTTCGCCCTGCGGCTGCCGGCGCCGGGGCGGCCGCTGATGCACGTGCATGCCCTGAAGCTGCAGTGCGGCGGCCTGGGGGCGCTGCGCGATGCGCTGGGCACGGCCGACGGCGAAGCTGGTGGCGGCGGTGGCCGCCTGGCAGCCGGCGCGCCGCCGCGGCCGCTGAA
>DASWUI010000487.1:0-2635 GCA_036401715.1 Ramlibacter sp.
GTTCCCTAGCCCCCACTCCCTGATCCCTAGCCCCTAGAACTAGGCATGCAGCCGCGAGTTCTTGGGCAGGTGCGCCATCAGGAACTCCATCTGGTCCGCCAGGATGCGGCGGTTGCGCAGGATGAAGTCCTCCCAGAGGCTGGGCACGTAGGGCGTGTACAGCAGCGTCATGCCCGCCTGTTCCGGCGTGCGGCTGCCCTTGCGGTGGTTGCACGCCCGGCAGGCGGTCACCACGTTCATCCAGTGGTCCTTGCCGTTCTGGGCGAAGGGGATGATGTGCTCGCGGGTGAGCTCTTCCTCGTGGAAATCGTCGCCGCAGTAGGCGCAGATGTTGCGGTCGCGGGCGAACAGCTTGCCGTTCGTCAGGCCGGGTTTCAGCTCGAAGGGGTTGATGTTCGGCACGCCCTTGGTGCCGATGATGCTGTTGACCGTGATGATCGACTGCTGGCCGCTGGCGGCATTGACGCCCCCGCGGAACACGGCGACGTCCGCCCCGGCCTCCCAGCGCACCTGGTCGGCGGCATAGTGCAGCACGGCCTGCTCCAGCGAAATCCAAGACTGGGGCAGTCCCTGGGCGGACAGCTTCAAGACCTTCAAAACGCGCCTCCATTCAACGACGAACAGACCGACCGCGCCTGAGGAGCCTGGGACTCCCCAGCGTGAGAGACAATATACCGTGTTTTCGTGACGCACCTGTAGCAGGCCATGCGTGCGTTGGCGCCGTCCAACGGACCCCCGCTGCTATCAAAAAGATATCACCCCAGATGCAGATCCTGCGCGGCTTCCACCACCCCCAGATCGCCAAGGCGTGCGCCGTCACGATCGGCAATTTCGACGGCGTGCACCGCGGCCACCAGGCCATGCTGGCGCTGCTGAACAACGAGGCGCGCCACCGGGGCGTGCCCAGCTGCGTGCTCACCTTCGAGCCGCACCCGCGCGACTATTTCGCCGCCCTGCACCGCAAGCCCGAACTCGCCCCCGCCCGCATCGCCACCCTGCGCGACAAGCTCACGGAACTGCAGAAATGCGGGGTGGACCAGTGCGTGATCCTGAAATTCGACGCCCGCCTGTCGAGCCAGCAGCCGGAGGCCTTCATCGCCGACGTGCTGGTGCGGGGCCTCGGGGCGAAGTACGTGCTGGTGGGGGACGACTTCCGCTTCGGCGCCCGGCGCGCCGGCGACTACGCGATGCTCGATTCGGCCGGCAGCCGCATGGGGTTCGACGTGGCGCGGATGAACAGCTACGAGGTGCATGGACTGCGCGTGTCGAGCTCGGCCGTGCGCGAAGCCCTGGCCCGCGGCGACATGGCGGGCACGGCTGCCCTGCTCGGCCGGCCGTATTCGATCAGCGGCCACGTGGTCCACGGGCGCAAGCTCGGACGCGAGCTGGGGTTCAAGACGCTGAACCTGCGCTTTTCCCACTGGAAGCCGGCGGCCAGCGGCATCTTCGCCGTGATGGTGCACGGGCTGGACGGCGGGCCCCTGGAAGGCGTGGCCAACCTGGGCATCCGGCCCTCCCTGGACCCGGACGACGTCAACGGCGGCCGGGTCCTGCTGGAGACCCACTGCCTGCAATGGCCGGCCAGCCTGGGCGAGGAGGGGGCCTACGGTAAAATCATCCGGGTGGAACTGCTGCACAAACTGCACGACGAGCTGCGCTACGACGGCCTCGATGCCCTGAAGGCGGGCATCGCGCGCGACTGCGACGCCGCGCGCGCCTTCTTCGCTTCCACGCACGCCGAGACCCGGCGGCAGACCACGCGCGACCGAATTTAACGGTCCATGTCATTGCGGCCTCGCGCCGCAACCCATCCCACGCGTGCCAGCCGCCGTGGATGCCGGGCCAGGCCCGGCATGACATGTGATTGTTGCCAAAGGCGTCCCCATGACCGACAAGACCGATTACCGCGCCACCCTCAACCTGCCCGACACGCCCTTCCCCATGCGCGGCGACCTGCCCAAGCGCGAGCCGGGCTGGGTCAAGGAGTGGGAGGACCAGGGCCTGTACAAGCGCCTGCGCGTGGCGCGCGCCGGCCGCCAGAAGTTCATCCTGCACGACGGCCCGCCCTACGCCAACGGCCAGATCCACATGGGCCATGCGGTCAACAAGATCCTGAAGGACATGATCGTCAAGTCGCGCCAGCTCAAGGGGCTGGACGCCGCCTACATCCCCGGCTGGGACTGCCACGGGCTGCCCATCGAGAACGCGATCGAGAAGAAGTTCGGCCGCAACCTGCCGCGCGACGAGATGCAGGCGAAGAGCCGCGCCTTCGCCACCGAGCAGATCGGCATCCAGATGGCCGACTTCAAGCGCCTGGGCGTGCTGGGCGAGTGGGACCATCCGTACAAGACGATGGACTTCTCCAACGAGGCCGACGAGATCCGCGCGTTCAAGCGCGTGATCGAGCGCGGCTTCGTGTACCGGGGCCTCAAGCCCGTGTACTGGTGCTTCGACTGCGGCTCCTCGCTGGCGGAGTTCGAGATCGAGTACGCCGACAAGAAGTCGCAGACGCTGGACGTGGCGTTCCAGGCGGACGATGCGGCGAAGGTCCACGCAGCGTTCGGGGTGGCGCCCCCACCCCAGCCCTCCCCCGGAGGGGGAGGGAGCGAAGAGGTGTTCATCGTCATCTGGACCA
>DASWUI010000488.1:0-5300 GCA_036401715.1 Ramlibacter sp.
GGGCGAGGCGAACACGAACTCGCTGGCCGGGTCGTAGCGGGCGCCGCGGTGGTAGCGCATGCATTCCACCACTTCCTCCCAGGGCAGGCTCTGCTGCGGCAGCTCGCAGGCCCCGGTGGAGACCAGGCTTTCGGCCCGCACGCGCAGCGTGTCGTGCGAGGACTGCAGGCTGAAGAAGCTGCGGGTGTTGCCGTAGACGTCCACCGTCTCGGTCTGCTGCAGCGGCTGCGGCTCCACGCTGAGGCGGTGGCTCAGCAGCTTCTGCCGCGCCGTGTTCGCCGGCTTCAGGTGCGCCATGTGCTGCGCGGTGCGCACGATGGGCACGTAGTCGTAGGCGGTTTCGTGCAGGACGTGCAGCAGCATGGGGTTCTTCAGGCGCCGACGCTGTGGCGGGCGTCGAGCGAGTGGGCGAAGTAGCGGGCGGTGAGGTCGTCGGAGAGCCGGTAGCAGGCGTCCACGCATTCGAGCAGCAGTTGCATCAGGGGCGCGTAGCGGCCTTCGGCATCGCGCTCGCACAGGGCCTCCAGCGTCCAGCCCTGCGGATCGGGCACCGGCAGCGCCATGACGGGCATCACGCCGGGCGGCGAGCCGGCCAGCTTGGCCAGGCGCCCGCGCAGCGTCTGCGCCACCCAGCCCAGCGAGCGGGGGTTGTCGCGGTCCAGCACGAGCAGGTCGAGCAGGGCGGGAATGTCGTGCCGCTGCTGGTACTGGGCGTGGAAGGTGATCGTGCTGTCGAACAGCGCGACCACCGCCTCGAAGCCGCCCTCGTCGTGGATCGCGCCCGTGTCGAAGGCGCTGGCCAGCGCCTGCGCCAGGAAGCCCAGGCGCTCCAGGTGGCGCCCGGTGGACAGCAGCCGCCAGCCGTCGTCGCGCGTCATCCGGTCGGTCTGCGCGCCCGTCATGGCGGCGGTGTGCGCGGACAGCACTTCGAGCACGCGCAAGGCTTCCACCGAGGAGTAGTCGCCGTCGGCGATGCAGGCGGCGCAGCCGACGCGGAACTCCTGTTCGGCGCGCGTGATCAGGTTCCACTGTTCCTGCGAGAGGCGCTCGCGCACCGCCGAAGCCGCGGCGCGCAGGGCACGCAGGTTGTAGCCGACGCTCTTGCCCTTCTGGCCGTCCCCGAGCGCAGCCACCAGCGAGCGTTCGAACACGCGCCGCGCCTGCAGCGCGCCGGGCACGGCGGGCAGGACCAGCGCGTTGGCGACGGCCACCTCGGTCAGCCACGCCAGCAGCGGCTGCGAGGACTGGTCCTCGCCGTTGAGGCTCTCGATGACCAGGCGTGCGAGCCGGGCGGTGTTCTCGGTGCGCTCCGTGTAGCGCCCGAGCCAGAACAGGTTCTCCGCCGCGCGGCTGGTGACCATCCGGCTGCGGTGGCGCGTGTCCACCGAGGGATGCTCGTGGTGCAGCAGGCTGGTGGGATCGACCTCGCCGTCCGTGAGCACCCAGGTGTCGGCGCTGCTGCCGCCGCGCTGCATGGAGGCGATCTCCAGGTCGCCGGTGGCGATGCGCGTGAGGCCGCCGGGCAGCACGCGCCAGCCCTGCGCGCCGTCGGACACCACGAACACCCGCAGCAGCAGCGAACGCGGCAGGATGCGCTCGCCGTTGCGCCCGCTCTTCCAGGTCGGCATCTGCGACAGGGGCAGGTAGGCCTGCACCGTGTGCTCGTCGGGCTCGCGCATGATGCGGCCCGCCCATTCGTCCAGCTGCCGGCGCGAGAGGTTCTTGCCGACCACGCTGCCGCTGCCCGCGCTGCCGTAGGTGGACTTGATGACGCCCTTGGCCAGTTGCGGCAGCACGGACAGCATGGCCGCGCGCTCGCCGCACCACCAGGTCGGCAGCGCCGGCAGCTTGAGTTCCTCGCCCAGCAGCTTGCGGCTGAGGGCCGGCAGGAAGCCGAGCAGGGCGGTCGATTCGAGGAAGCCGGAGCCCGGGCAGTTGGCCACCAGCACGTTGCCCGCGCGGATCGCCTGCAGCAGGCCGGGCACGCCCAGGTGCGAATCGGCGCGCAGCTCCAGGGGGTCGAGGAATTCGTCGTCGAGGCGCTTGAGCACCCCGTGCACGGGCTCCAGGCCCTTGAGCGTCTTGAGGTACAGCCGGTCGCCGCGCACCGTGAGGTCGCTGCCCTCCACCAGCGTGATGCCGAGGTAGCGTGCGAGGTAGGCGTGCTCGAAGTAGGTCTCGTTGTAGGGGCCCGGCGTGAGCAGCACGATGCGCGGCTCGCCGCCCTCGGCGGGGCACATGGCCACCAGGCTCTCGAGCAGCGCGCGGTAGGTGGCCGCCAGCCGCTGCACCTTCAGGTCGCGGAAGGCTTCGGGGAACAGGCGCGAGATGATCAGCCGGTTCTCCAGCAGGTAGCCCAGGCCGGAGGGCGCCTGCGTGCGCTGCGAGACGATCCACCAGGCGCCGGCGGGGTCGCGTGCCAGGTCGAAGGCGGCGATGTGCAGGCGCCGTCCGCCGGCGGGAGCCGCGCCATGCATGGGCCGCAGGTAGCCGGGATGGCCTTGCACCAGCGCCGGCGGCAGGAGGTTGGCGGCCAGCAGCTTCTGTTCGCCGTAGACGTCGTCGAGGATGCGCTCCAGCAGCTGCATGCGCTGCAGCACGCCCGCCTCGATCCTTTGCCAGCTCGCCGGCGGGATGATCAGCGGGAACAGGTCGAGCGCCCAGGGCCGCTGCGGCCCGCCCGCATCGGCGTAGACGTTGTAGGTGATGCCGTTGTCGCGCACCTGCCGCTGCAGGTCGACGGTGCGCCGGTTCAGGTCGGCGAAGCCGTCGCGGCCCAGGTTCTCGAAGAAGCGGGCCCAGGGCCGGGCGGGAAGGGCATGGGCAGCGACGACGGTGCCCTGCGCCGCTGCCGGGTCCGCCAGCGGCGCGGACACGCCGCCGCGCAGCTCGTCGTAATGGCCGGGCGCGGCAGGCGGCGCCAGCGCCGCGGCCAGCGCAGCGGGCGTTTCCTCGGCCTGCGCGCCGAACAGCGAATCGTTGGTCGGGTCCACTTCGCGCCCATTCTCCCAGCGGGCCGCGGCCGGGTCCATGCCATGTTGCTGCCGCCTGACGGCGGCGCGCCTCAGCCGACCTGCAGGACCAGCGCCGGGTCGAAGCGTTCGTTCTCCACCCGGCCGTCGCGCGCGTAGCCGCGCGGGTTGCAGACCACGCGCGTGCCCGCCACTTCGTAGTCGAAGCTGTCGTGCGTGTGGCCGTGCAGCCAGAGCTGAACGCGATTGCCGTCCAGCAGGTGCTCCGCGTCCGAAACGAAGCAAAGGTTCACCGGGGAGCCGGTGAAGCGCGGGTGGATGCTGCGCGGCGAAGGCGCGTGGTGCGTGATCACGACCGTGGGGCCGTCGAAGGCTTCGTCCAGGCGCGCCCGCAGCCAGCCGGCATGCCCCCTGAACAGCGTCGCGCAGTGATCCGGCGTGAGCAGGGCGTCGCCGCTGTCGTCGATGCGGATGCGCTGGAAGTCGCGCATGAAGCGGTTGGCGGCCTCCACGGCCGCGGCGCGCTCGGGACCTTCGCCGAACAGCAGGAAGTCGGTCCACAGTGTGCTGCCCAGGAAGCGCACGCCGCCCAGGCGCAGCTCCGCGTCGTCCAGCCCGTGGATCTCGGTGCCCTCGCACAGTTCGCGCAGCAGCTGGCGCGTGCCGGGGAGGCTCGCGCCGTAGAACTCGTGGTTGCCCGGCACGTAGAGCACCGGCTTGCCCAGCTCGCGCGCCCAGGCGACCGCCTCGCGCGGCCGGGCGATGTCGCCGGCGAGCACGACGAGGTCCGCGTCGGTGGCGGGCGGCGCGAAGCCGGCCTGGCCCAGGTGCAGGTCGGACAGCAGGTGCAGCTTCAAGGGGAGGTCCTCACGCGGGGCGGCGCAGGTCGAGGGTGAAGGGGAACTCGCGGCTGCCCGGCACGTCCACGGTCGCCGGCGGCACCTGCAGCCGCCCCGGCGAATGCCCCATGCGGAAGAAGCGCGCAAGCCGCCGGCTCTCGGCTTCGAACGCGTTCACCGGGAAGGTGACGTAGTTGCGGCCGCCCGGGTGCGCGACGTGGTACTGGCAGCCGGCCAGCGAACGCTTCATCCAGGTGTCGACCAGGTCGAAGGTCAGCGGGGCGTGCACGCCGATGGTGGGATGCAGCGCCGAAGGCGGCGCCCACGCCCGGTAGCGCACGCCCGCGACGAACTCGCCCGCGGTGCCGGTCGATTGCAGCGGCAGGGCGCGGCCGTTGACCGTCACCACGTGCCGGCTTTCGTTCAGGCCGGTGACCTTCACCTCGATGCGCTCGAGCGAGGAGTCGACGTAGCGCACGGTGCCGCCGGTCGCGCCTTCCTCCCCCATCACGTGCCAGGGCTCGAGCGCCGAGCGCAGCGTCAGCTCCATGCCCATGGCCTGCAGGTCGCCCACCATCGGGAAGCGGAATTCGAAGTGCGGGGCGAACCAGGCGGCGTCGAATGCGTAGCCCGCCTGCTTCATCTCCTCGAGCACGTCCAGCAGGTCCATCCAGATGAAGGTGGGCAGCAGCCAGCGGTCGTGCAGCTCCGTGCCCCAGCGCGTGACCGGCGCGCGGCAGGGTTCGCGCCAGAAGCGAGCGACCAGCGCGCGGATCAGCAACTGCTGCACCACGCTCATGCGCGCGTGCGGCGGCATCTCGAAGCCGCGCAGCTCCAGCAGGCCCAGGCGGCCGGTCGCGGTGTCGGGCGAGTACAGCTTGTCGATGCTGAACTCGCTGCGGTGGGTGTTGCCTGTGACGTCCACCAGGATGTTGCGCAGCGTGCGGTCCACCAGCCACGGCGGCATGCCCTGGCCGTAGACCTGCCGGCTGCGCTCGATCTCGCGCATGGCGATCTCCAGCTCGTAGAGCTGGTCGTTGCGCGCCTCGTCCACCCGCGGCGCCTGGCTGGTGGGGCCGATGAAGAGGCCGCTGAACAGGTAGCTGAGGCTGGGGTGGTTGTGCCAGTACAGCAGCAGGCTGGCCAGCAGCTCCGGCTTGCGCAGGAAGGGCGAGTCGGCGGGGGTGGCGCCGCCCATCACGAAGTGGTTGCCGCCGCCGGTGCCGGTGTGGCGGCCATCGGTCATGAACTTCTCGGCCGACAGCCGGCTCTCGAACGCCGCCTGGTACAGGAATTCGGTGTGCCCGACCAGCTCGTGCCAGTCGTGGGCGGGATGGATGTTGACCTCGATCACGCCCGGGTCCGGAGTCACCTGCAGCAGCTTCAGGCGGGCGTCGCGCGGCGGCGGATAGCCTTCGAGCACGATCCGCAGGTCCAGCTCCTCGGCCGTCGCCTCGACGGCGGCCAGCAGCGCGAGATAGTCCTCCAG
>DASWUI010000489.1:0-4825 GCA_036401715.1 Ramlibacter sp.
TCGGCACGTTCGCGAACAAGTACCGCCAGAGCCTGTTCGCGGCGCTGTTCTCCTCCTCCCTCGGGGCCGTGCTGCCGGGCAAGGCCGTGGGCAGCCTGCACGAGTTCGGCCGTTACGTGAACGACCTGGAGTACCGCGCCCGCCACACCCACGGCGCCGAGGACGCGCGCGCGTTCATGCTGGAGTGGCTCAGGGACATCGGGTACGAGAAGCACCTGTACGACGGCGAGGACAACGAGAAGGTGGCCGCCGCGCGCTGGACCAACGTGATGGAGTTCTGCGACTGGATGGCGCAGCGCTGCGGCGGGCAGATCGACGATGCGGCCGGCGTGGCGGTGGAGAGCGAGCGCAAGAACCTGTTGGAAGTGGCGCAGACCATCGCGCTGCTGTCCACCATCAGCGAGCGCGAGAAGGACCAGAACGTGGTGACGCTGTCCACGCTGCATGCCTCCAAGGGGCTGGAGTGGCCGCACGTGGTGCTGGCCGGCTGCGTCGAGGGCATGCTGCCCTTCAAGCCGGAGGACGAGAACGGCGGCGCCGTCAGCGAGTCCTTCGCGCTGCGGCTGCAGGAGGAGCGCCGCCTCATGTACGTGGGCATCACGCGCGCCCAGCGGACGCTGGCGGTGAGCTGGAGCAGGAAGCGCAAGAAGGGCCGCGAGATGGTCGCCGCGCAGCCGAGCCGCTTCATCGCGGAGATGGCGCTGGACAAGGCGACGGTGAAGGAAGACCCGCGCGAGAAGCTCAAGGCGCTGCGCGCGGAGTTCGCCAGGAAGAGCGCGGACGCGGCGGCCGCCGCTGCCGCTGCTTCGCCGGGGGCGGCATGAAGCGCCGGCTGCTGCTGGCGGCCTTGTGCTCGGCGCCGGCCTGGGCGCAGGTGCCGTGCCCGCACGCGAGCGAAGTGGGACAGGCGCAGATGCTGGGCCTGTGGCGCGCCGAAATGGAAGGGCGGCATGCCGGCACCCTGCTGCTGGAGAAGCACGCGCTTTACGCGCAAAGCTTCAGCGGCACCGTCAACCGCAACGGCGAACGCCGGCCGGTGGCCGGCGACGTGGAGGACGGCGAGTTCACCATGGAGGAAAGCGCCGACGGCAAGCGCATTTCGGCCACCTGGATCGGCGAGGTGGTCGAGGGTTCCTGCGGGCGCGAGATCCGCGGCACCTGGACCATCGACGGCGAGACGGCCGGCCGCGCCTTCGTGCTGCGCAAACAGTAACGGGCGGGCCAGGCGACCCGGCTAGGATGCCGGCATGCCCAGACCCCTGCTCGCCTTCGCCGCCGCCTGCCTGCCCCTGTCGGCCCTTGCGCAATCCGGCGATGCGGACTGGCAGGCCTGCGCGGCCATCGCCGGCGACACGCAGCGCCTCGCCTGCTTCGACCGCTGGGCGCAGGGCCAGCGGCCGGCGCTCGCGGCGACTCCCGTGCAGGCTCCTGCCGCCCCGGTGCCGCCACCGGCCGCGGAACCGGCGCGCGGCCTGCGGCTCACCGCGCGCGAAGGCTGCCGCGACATGGCCTACAGCCAGCTCTCGCGCTTCTGGGAGCTGGAGCGCGGCAGCGACTGCGGCGTGTTCGGCCTGCGCAGCTTCCGCCCCCTGATCGCCGCCGCCGCCTTCGGCGACACCGTCAACCGCCAGCCCACCTCGGACAACCCGACCAACAACGCGACCACCGCGGTCGACTACCGCACGCGCGAGATGCGCCTGCAGCTGTCGGTGCGCAGCAAGCTCGCCAAGGGCCTGCTCACGCCGAATGCCTCCGACGCGAGCGACTCGGTCTGGTTCGCCTACAGCCAGCAGTCGTACTGGCAGCTGTTCACGCCCGGCATCTCGCGCCCGTTCCGCAGCACCGACCACGAGCCCGAGCTGATGTACGTGTACCCGCTGCAGGCCGGCGGGACCGGCTGGCGCCTCCGCTACGGCGGCATCGGCATCGTGCACCACTCCAACGGCCAGTCCCTGCCCTATTCGCGCAGCTGGAACCGCGTCTACCTCATGGCGGGCGCCGAACGGGGCCGGCTGCAGCTGCAGGGGCGGCTGTGGCGGCGCATCGACGAGGACCGGGTCAACGACGACAACCCCGGCATCAGCAACTACATGGGCCGCGCGGAAGTGCAGGCCAGCTGGCAGCCCGACGCGGACAACCATTTCACCGCCATCGCCCGGCACAACCTGCGCAGCAAGGCGCGCGGCTCGCTGCGCCTGGAGTGGTCGCGCACGCTGTGGGACGGCGGCGACCTGGCGCCCGGCGGCCTGCAGCTCTACACCGGCTTCTTCACCGGCTACGGCGACACCCTGCTGGACTTCAACCGGCGGCGCTCGGTGTTCACCATCGGCGTGAGCCTGGCCGAATGGTGAGGACCGCGCGCGTGCGCTAGCGCGGCACGCCGAGCAGCCCGGCGATGGCGGCGAGGTGCGCGTCCTTCAGCACCTGCGGCTTCACTTCGTCCTCCTCGGCGGTGCGGTTCTCGTGGCCCTGCAGGGCCGCGCGCATGTCCTCCTGGCTCTTCCACACCATCACCTCCTGCTTGGGGCACATGTGCCGCATGGTGTGGTACCAGTAGTAGCCATCCGCTCCGCCGAACAGCCGGTCGATGCCGGCCAGGTCGTTGGACTTGACGCCGTGTTTCTGCAGGACCTCGTCGAGCACTTGGTGCGACAGGATGAACGTCATGGCAATGCGGGCGCCGGGCAAGGGCGCGGGGACTCTCGGGCGTTGGATTCTACGCGCGGGTGCCTGCCGGGCCGAGGCTGCGCGGGCGGCCTACAGACGGCGGCGCCCAGGCCCGGCACGCTGTCGCTGAACGTCGAAAGGAACACACATGAGCCATCGCGACCACCTCAGCATGATCGGCGGCGCCGCGCAGGGCGGCTCGGCCCAGCCCCAGGAAAAGCGCGAGGAGATGGACCGCCGCAACGAGCAGCGGCAGGAGGAGAGCCCCGAGGGCGCCGACGAATCGTCGCGCGGGAAGGTGGGCGGGACCTCGAACGACGGCAGGACGGACGAGGAAAGGTCCGGGGGCGATCGCACCGCCTGATTCCCCCGCGATAGGGGCCCGTCATCCCCGCGAAGGCGGGAATCCAAGGCTTTCCAGGCAGCGCGCTGCGCGCGCCTTGAACGCTTTGGGTCCCCGCCTCCGCGGGGATGACGGAGTGGCCGGCGACGATGGGACCGGCGCGTCGATGTCGCGTCGCCAGCACGGACATCCCACCCCTGCAAGAATCGCCTCCTTGCGCCCGCCCCTGCCTCCCGCATGTCCCTGTACCGCCTGATCGGCCGCTTCGTCCTGCGCCATCGCCTGGCCTATGGCGTGTCGGCCGTGATGCTCGCGGGCATCGCGCTGCTGATCGTCTGGATCCCGCGCCACATCGGGCAGGTGGTCGACGGCCTGGTGGAGAACCGGTTGCCGCCGCAGGCGCTGCTGCGCGAGCTGGCGTGGCTGCTGGCCGCCGGCGCGGCGGTGTACTTCCTGCGCGTCGGCTGGCGGCTGAAGCTCTACTCAGCGGCCTACCGCATCGGCGTGGAACTGCGCGAGCGGCTCTATGCGCGCCTGACGCTGCAGGGCGCCTCCTTCTACCAGGACCGCCGCACCGGCAACCTGATGGCGCTGGCCACCAACGACATCGACGCGGTGGAGATGGCCGCCGGCGAGGCCATGCTCGCCGGCTTCGACGGCACGCTGACCCTGGTGCTGGTGGTCGGGATGATGTCGCTGGGCGTCGACTGGCGCCTGGCGCTCGCCGCCACCCTGCCCTTCCCGCTGATGGCCCTGGGCTTCTGGCGCATTTCGCGCCACGTGCACGAGGCCTCGCGCGAGTCGCTGGAGCGCTTCGGCGCCCTCAACGACCACGTGCAGGAGACCCTGGCCGGCGTGCGCACCGTGCGCGCGCTCGGGCTGCAGGCGCGCAGCGAAGCGCAGTTCCACGCCCTGGCCAGCGGCGCGGCGCAGGCGAGCCTGTCGGCGCAGCGCTGGGAGGCCGCCTATGAACCCGCCGTCGGCTGCACCTTCGCGGCGGCCACCGCGCTGGTGCTGGGCGCCGGCGGCTGGCTGGTGTGGCGCGGCGAGCTCACCGTCGGACAGCTCACCAGCTTCAGCCTGTACCTCGGCCAGCTGATCTGGCCCATGTTCGCGGCCGGCTGGGTCCTGTCGCTGCTGGAGCGCGGCAAGGCGGCGTGGGCGCGGCTGCAGCCGGTGCTGGATACGCCGCTGAGCGTGGACGACCACGGCACGGTGGCGCAGGTGACGCCCGGCCCGCTCGTGCTGCAGGACGTGCGCTTCTCGTATGCACCGGAGGCGCGGCCGGCGCTGGACGGGGTCTCGCTGGATCTGGCCCCCGGCCGCACGCTGGGCCTGGTCGGGCCCACCGGCGCCGGCAAGTCCACGCTGCTGCGGCTGCTGCTGCGCCACCACGCGCCCACCGGCGGCGTGCTGCGCTGGAACGGCATCGCCCTGCCCGACTACCGGCTCGACGCGCTGCGCGCGGCGATCGCCTGGGTGCCGCAGGAAGCCTTCCTGTTTTCCGCCTCGGTCGCGGACAACATCGCGCTGGCGCGCCCCGCCGCGACGCGCGCCGACGTCGAGCACGTCGCCCGCCTGGCGGCCGTGCACGAGGACATCCTGCGCCTGCCGCAGGGCTACGACACCCCGGTGGGCGAGCGCGGCGTCACCCTGTCGGGCGGCCAGCGGCAGCGCGTGGCCATCGCGCGCGCCCTGCTCGCGGATGCGCCGCTGCTCCTGCTGGACGACGCCCTGTCCGCCGTGGACACCGACACCGAGTCGCGCATCCTGGCGCACCTGCGCGAGGCGCGCGTGGGCCGCACGGTGGTGATC
>DASWUI010000490.1:0-6459 GCA_036401715.1 Ramlibacter sp.
GGCTTCCATGGCTTCCTCGATGAAGGGCAGGGCGAACGGGCCGGCAGCCAGCATCATCAGCTCTGCATAGCGCTGCTGGATCTCGCTGCCGCGGATCTTCAGCAGGCCGGCGATGTCCAGCGGGTTCTTGCCGGACTTCTCGGCCGAGAGCACGCGCAGCACCATCATCTCCAGCGCCACCACGTCGACCTCGAGCTTGGCGATCTCGTCGCGGAAGCGCGTGTCGGTGTAGACGCCTTCACCCTTGGCGATGCGCTTGAGGCGCTCGAGCTCGCGCTTGGCGCGGTTGACGTCGGCGATGTTGGTGCGCTCGTGCGACAGCAGGTGCTTGGCGTAGGTCCAGCCCTTGTTCTCCTCGCCGATCAGGTTCTCGGCCGGCACTTCGACGTTGTCGAAGAACACTTCGTTCACCTCGTGGCCGCCGTCCAGCATGATGATGGGGCGCACGGTGACGCCGGGCGACTTCATGTCGATCAGCAGGAAGGAGATGCCGGTCTGCGGCTTGCCTTCGGTGGAGGTGCGCACCAGGCAGAAGATCCAGTCGCCGTACTGCGCGAGGGTGGTCCAGGTCTTCTGGCCGTTGACGATGTACTTGTCGCCCTTGCGCTCGGCCCGGGTCTTGAGCGACGCCAGGTCCGAGCCCGAGCCGGGCTCGCTGTAGCCCTGGCTCCACCACACCTCGCCGCTGGCGATGCCGGGCAGGAAGCGCTTCTGCTGCTCGGGCGAGCCGAAGGCCATGATCACGGGAGCGACCATCACCGGGCCGAAGGGCACGATGCGCGGTGCGCCGGCCAGCGCGGTCTCTTCCTCGAACAGGTGCTTCTGCACGGCCGTCCAGCCGGGCCCGCCGAATTCCTTCGGCCAGCCGTAGCCGAGCCAGCCCTTCTTGCCGAGGATCTTCGCCCAGCGCTGCATGTCCTCGCGGGTCAGGTGCAGGGCGTTGTGCACCTTGTGCGCGATCTCCTGCGGCAGGTTGGCGCGCACCCAGGCGCGGACTTCCTCGCGGAACTTCTGTTCTTCAGGGGTGAATGCAAGATCCATGGGATGTCTCCGGGACAATGTTCGATTTAAGCACGGTCGTTCGTTTCCGGGTGTCCAGGTGGCGACAAGCCCAGCTGGGTGGCCAGATCGGTGACCAGCGCGCGCAGCTCGGCCACCTCGCTCTCGAGCGCCGAGACCCGGGCGGCGAGGCCGCCGCTTTCGGGGGCGCGCTCTTGCGCCGCCGCGGCGGCGGTCAGGTCCACCGGCCCGCAGAGCAGGTGCGCCCACCGCGCCTCGCGCGCCCCCGGTTGCCGGGGCAGCTGCACCACCAGCGGCCCGCCTTTTTCCTCGCTGCGCGAAGCGAGCTCGTCGAGGAACGCCTCCACCGAGGAGATGTCGGCAAAGCGGTACCAGCGCTCGCTGTGGATGCGCAGCTCGCCCGCCGTCTGCGGCCCGCGCAGCATCAGCAGGCCCAGCAGCACCGCCGACTGTTCCGGCACCACCATGGCGCGCTGGAAATTGTGCTCCCAGCGGTCCACGCGGCCGCCGCGCGCGGTGAAGGCGAGCGAGCGGCGCTTGAGGCCGTCGAGCGCCTCCTGCACCTCGGATTCGCCGAGGTTGGTGATCGGGTCGCGGCTGCTTTTCTGGTTGCAGCCGGCCACCAGCGCATTGAGCGTCATCGGGTAGCTGTCCGGGACGGTGCGCGCCTTTTCCATCAGGGTGCCCAGCACGCGCGCTTCGGCAAGGGTCAGCGGGGTCATGCGATGGCGGCAGGGATAATCGAGGTCGACATGAAGAACATCGTGATTCTGATCTCCGGCGGGGGCTCCAACATGGCTGCCATTGTGCGCGCGGCCCAGCGGGAGCAATGGGAGAAGCTCTACCTCGCCCGGGTGAGGGCGGTGATCAGCAACCGGCCGGATGCGGGCGGCCTCGCCTTCGCGCGCGAGCAGGGCATCGCCGCCGAGGTGGTGGACCACAAGCAGTTCGCGAGCCGCGAGGACTTCGACGCGGCGCTGGCGGCGGCCATCGACCGGCACGAGCCGGCGCTGGTCGTGCTGGCGGGCTTCATGCGCATCCTCACGCCGGCCTTCGTGGCGCGCTACCAGGGGCGGCTGCTGAACATCCATCCCTCGCTGCTGCCCGCCTTTCCCGGGCTGCACACGCACCAGCGCGCGCTGGACGCCGGCTGCAGGTTCGCCGGCGCCACCGTGCACCAGGTGACCGCGGAGCTCGATTTCGGTCCCATCGTCGAACAGGCGGTCGTGCCCATCGTTCCCGGCGACACCGCGCAGGCCGTCGCCGCGCGCGTGCTGACGCAGGAGCACCTGATCTATCCCCGCGCCATCGCGCGCCTGCTGCCCACCCTCTGATGCATCCCAAGGCCCTGCTGGACGCGTGCGCCGAACTGGTGGCGCAGGTCCTGAAATTCGACCATCCCGCCGACGCCGTCGTGTCGCGCTACTTCCGCGAGCACCGCTCGCTCGGCCCGCGCGAGCGCGCCACGCTGGCGGAGACCGCGTACGCGGTGCTGCGCAGGAAGCTGCTGTTCGAGCACTTCGCCGGCTCGGGCAGCGGCCCGCGCGAACGCCGGCTGGCCATCCTCGGCTTCGCCGGCCCGCGCGACTTCCTCAAGAGCGCGCTGAACGAGCAGGAGAAGGCCTGGCTGGACCAGTGCGACGCGGTGGATCCCGCGACGCTGTCGGAGCGGCACCGCCACAACCTGCCGGAGTGGCTGGTCGAGCCGCTGAAGGCGCAGCTGGGCGCGCAGTTCTGGGCGCTGGTGGAGGCGCTCAACCGGCCGGCGCCGCTGGACCTGCGCGTCAACACGCTGACCGACAAGCGCGAGGACGTGCGCCAGGAACTCAAGCTCGCGGGCATCGCGGCGCAGCCCACGCCGTACTCGCCCTGGGGCCTGCGCGTGGAAGGCAAGCCCGCGCTCACCAGGCTGGACGTCTTCGCCCGCGGCGCGGTCGAAGTGCAGGACGAGGGCTCGCAGCTGCTGGCCCTGCTGACGGATGCGCGGCGCGGCCAGATGGTGGTGGACTTCTGCGCCGGCGCCGGCGGCAAGACCCTGGCGCTGGGCGCCGCGATGCGCAACACCGGCCGGCTGTACGCGTTCGACGTGTCCGCGCACCGGCTGGACAACCTCAAGCCGCGGCTGGCACGCAGCAAGTTGTCCAACGTCCACCCCGCGGCGATCGCGCACGAGCGCGACGAACGCATCAAGCGCCTGGCCGGCAAGATCGACCGGGTGATCGTGGATGCACCGTGTTCCGGCCTGGGCACGCTGCGCCGCAACCCCGACTTGAAGTGGCGCCAGTCGCCCCAATCTGTCGGTGAGCTGACGGTCAAGCAGGCCGCGATCCTGGACAGCGCGTCCCGCCTGCTGAAACCCGGCGGGCGCATCGTTTACGCCACATGCAGCCTGCTGCGTGCGGAAAACGAGGAAATTGCGCAGAACTTCACTGCCGCCCATCCGGCTTTCCGGCGCCTGTCGGTGCAGGAACTGCTGGAACAGGCGAAAGTGCCGCAGGCGCCGCGGCTCTGCAGTGAAGGAGGCACCGACCTGCGGCTGTGGCCCCATTCCCATGAAACCGACGGCTTCTACGCAGCAGTCTGGGAAAAAGTCCAGTCCTGAAGTCAAAAGATTGCGCCGCGGGGAACCCCCCGGCCTAGAATCTGTCCCACATGGCACGCAGGGGGTCCTGCGTGCCCCTGCTTACGCGAAAGAGATTCAACCTACATGTTGCTACCCGACTGGGCCGTGCTGAACGCGGCGATCGACTGGCTCGCCAACGGTCTTTGGGATCTGTCCTGGTGGCAGATCGTCCTGTACACGCTGGTGACCACCCATATCACCATCGCTGCCGTCACGATCTTCCTGCACCGCACCCAGGCCCACCGGGCCATGGACCTGCACGCGATCCCCTCGCACTTCTTCCGCTTCTGGCTGTGGCTGGGCACCGGCATGGTGACCAAGGAATGGGTGGCCATCCACCGCAAGCACCACGCCAAGTGCGAGACGCCCGACGACCCGCACAGCCCGCAGACCCGCGGCATCGACACCGTGTTCTGGCAGGGGTCGGAGCTGTACCGGGCCGAGGCGAAGAACAAGGAAACGATCGCCAAGTTCGGCCACGGCACGCCCAACGACTGGCTCGAGCGCAACCTGTACACCCGCTACAGCTGGCAGGGCGTGGGCCTGATGCTGATCATCGACCTGGCCCTGTTCGGCGCCGCCGGCGCCGCCGTGTGGGCGGTGCAGATGGCCTGGATCCCGGTCTCGGCCGCCGGCGTCATCAACGGCATCGGTCACTACTGGGGCTACCGCAACTTCGAGGCGCCGGACGCCAGCACGAACATCTCGCCCTGGGGCATCATCATCGGCGGCGAGGAACTGCACAACAACCACCACACCTACCCGACCTCGGCCAAGTTCTCGGTCAAGCCTTACGAGTTCGACATCGGCTGGATCTACATCAGCGTGATGCAGAAGCTCGGCCTGGCCACCGTCAAGAAGGTGCCGCC
Source organism: Ramlibacter sp. (assembly GCA_036401715.1). GTDB lineage: Bacteria > Pseudomonadota > Gammaproteobacteria > Burkholderiales > Burkholderiaceae_C > Ramlibacter. The sequence continues at coordinate 4,513 of DASWUI010000490.1, forward strand.
CAAGCTGCGCCTGGGCACGATCAAGCCGGTCGCCGACGAGAAGACGCTGGAGGCCGTGATCGCCAACCGCTACGAGGTGATGGCCGGCTACGCCCGCGAGATGCGCCGCGCCTGCAAGTCGGAAATCGAGCTGCTCAAGGCCCGCGGCCACGACATGGCGACGCTCAAGATCGCCAAGCGCTGGCTGCACCGCGACGAGGACCGCGTGCCCGCCGCGGCCCGGCCGCAGCTGGCCAAGGTGCGTGCCGAACACCCGGTGCTGGACAAGATGGCCAGCATGCGCGAGGAACTGCGCCAGATGTGGCTCAACACCAACCAGTCGCGCGAGCAGCTGGCGGCCGACCTGCAGGCCTGGTGCCGCCGCGCCGAGGAAAGCGGCATCGAAGCCCTGCGCCAGTTCTCGCTCAAGCTGCGCGCCGCGCACGCCTGACGCATCCCCGGGCGCGGCCCGGGACCCATGGAAAAGCCCCGCTTCGCGGGGCTTTTTTCTTGTCGCGGCAGAGCAGGGAAGGCCTACGGCCACGGCCGCGCATGTCCCACCCGGCGATGGACGCGCGCCGCTAGCCTCCCCAGCCGCGAGCCGGTGCAATCCGGGTATGCGGGACGACCGCGCACAGGAGAAATGCAAATGAAGAAGTTCATCCTTTCGGCGGTGGCGGCGGGCGCGCTGGCCATCGGCTCGGCGGCCTCGGCCCAGGACATCGGCAGCGTGCTGGGTGCCATCCTCGGCGCCGGCCAGCAGCCCTACGGATCCGTGTACATCGACCGGTACGGCCGCCAGGTCGGGATCGACCAGTTCGGGCGCCATGTGCTGCTGCAGTCGAACGGCATCGTGGGCTACGACGCCTGGGGCCGGGCCATCTACGGCAACGTCCTGGGTTCCGGGAACCGCGCGGTCGACCAGGTGGTGCGGTCCGTCCAGCTTGGCGACAACGACGGCGATGGCGTGCTGAACATGCACGACCGGCTGCCGAACGATCCGGCCAACCACTGACGGGCCAGCGCCAATGAAAAAGCCCCGCGGCGCGGGGCTTTCCTGTGCATTGCGGGCCAGGCCCGCCATGCCCTGAAGAGGTGTCATCCCGGGCAACGACCCGGGATCCACGTCACTTCAGCTTGGTCTCCTTGTACTCGACGTGCTTGCGAGCCTTCGGGTCGAACTTCATGATCGACATCTTCTCGGGCATCGTCTTCTTGTTCTTGCTGGTCGTGTAGAAGTGGCCGGTGCCCGCAGTGGACTCCAGCTTGATCTTTTCGCGTCCGCCTTTGCTAGCCATGGTCTTGCTCCTTGACGATTAAGCCTGGCCGCGGGCGCGCATGTCCGCCAGCACAGCGTCGATACCGTTCTTGTCGATCAGGCGCACGGCCGCGTTGGAAACGCGAAGACGCACCCAGCGGTTCTCGCTCTCGACCCAGAAACGGCGGTATTGCAGGTTCGGGAGGAACCGGCGCTTGGTCTTGTTGTTGGCGTGGGAAACGTTGTTCCCCACCATCGGGCCCTTGCCCGTCACTTCGCAGACTTTGGACATCTGGAATCTCTTTCGTGGACCGCCCGTCACTCCCGTGAGGGGCTCACCTCGCCCTGACGGGGGCGGTAACCGGCCGAACGCAAATCCGGCGAAGCCCGCGATTATAGCCCAGGGCCGCCAGCCCCGCTTGCCGGGGCGACCCATCGCGTCCGTCACCCCCGGGGCCCAGAAGACGCGCAGGCGCGCCATGCCGGCCCTGGATTCCCGCCCTCGCTGGAATGACGAAGGAGGGAGCCCGCCCGGTTATTCCTGCTGTTCCAGGAAACGCTGCGCGTCCAGCGCCGCCATGCAGCCCGTTCCGGCGCTGGTGATCGCCTGGCGGTACACGTGGTCCTGGACGTCGCCGGCGGCGAACACGCCGGGCACGCTGGTCATGGTCGCGAAGCCCTCCAGCCCGGTCTTCGTCAGGATGTAGCCG
>DASWUI010000491.1:0-4265 GCA_036401715.1 Ramlibacter sp.
AAATAGCCGCGTGTTTCGGCCAGTGCCAGCGTCTCCATGACCACGCCCTGCCCTGCGAAGGCCGCGTCGCCGTGCACCTGCACCGGCAGCACCTGTTTGCCCTGCGTGTCGGCGCGCCGGTCCATGCGGGCGCGCACCGAACCTTCAACGACGGGGTTGACGATCTCGAGGTGCGAGGGGTTGAAGGCCAGCGACAGGTGCACCGGGCCCCCGGGGGTGCTGACGTCGGAGCTGAAGCCCTGGTGGTACTTCACGTCGCCGGCGGGCAGGTCTTCCGGCGCGCTGTGGTCGAACTCGGCGAACAGGTCCTTGGGCATCTTGCCCAGGGTGTTGACCAGCACGTTCAGGCGGCCGCGGTGGGCCATGCCGATCACGATCTCCTGCACGCCCTTCTCGCCGGCGCGCTGGATCAGTTCGTCCATGGCGGCGATGAAGCTCTCGCCGCCTTCCAGCGAGAAGCGCTTCTGGCCGACGTACTTGGTGTGCAGGAAGCGCTCGAGGCCCTCGGCGGCCGTCAGGCGGTCGAGGATGTGCTTCTTCTTCTCGGCGCCGAACTGCGGCTTGCTGCGGATGGATTCCAGCTTCTGCTGCCACCAGCGCTTGTGGCCCTGGTCGCTGATGTACATGTACTCGGCGCCGATGGTGCCGCAGTAGGTTTCGCGCAGCGCATTGAGCAGCTCCCGCAGGGACATGCTGTCCTTGCCGAAGAAGGTGTTGCTGGTGTTGAACACCGCTTCCTGGTCGGCGTCGCTGAAGCCGTAGAAGGAGGGGTCCAGCTCGGGGATGTGCTCGCGCTCGGTGCGCTTGAGGGGATCGAGGTCGGCCCAGCGGCAGCCCACGTTGCGGTAGGCGGCGATCAGCTGCTGGGCGGCGGTGCGCTTGCGGGCGAGCTCGGAGTCGGCCCCGGCGGCGACCACCACGCGGGTGACGCCCTGCTTGGCGCGCTGCGCGAAGGCGTTGACCACCGGCAGGTGGGGCACGTCATTGGCATTGCTGCCGTCGACGGCGGGAACGTTCTGGAGCGCGTCGAAGTACTCGCGCCAGTTGTCGGGGACGCTGCCGGGATTGGCGAGGTAGTTTTCGTACATCTCCTCGACATAGGGCGCGTTGCCGCCGAAGAGATAGGAATTGCCGTTGTAGGCCGTGTAGACGGAGCTCTGCTCGCTCATCGGTTCGCTACTTTCCGTTCCCCTGCAGGGAACATTGAAGCTGGTTGAGAAAACCTTCCGCGACACGGCTTTACCGGTTGGCGGATGCGACTGTGGGGAAGGGCCCTTTGGTTGCGGTGGGGATTGTGCCACCGAATCCGGGTTAACACCAACTGATGGTGCGGCTACGCACGATGTCGTCCCGGGCTTGACCCGGGATCCACGCCCCCGTCCACGGTACGGGCGGGCGTGGATGGCGGGTCGAGCCCGCCATGACATGCCGATGCCCGGTATTCAGGACTTCAGCAGGGCCTGGATCTGCTGCAGCGCCGTGGGGTCTTCGATCGTCGTCAGGTCGCCCGGATCGCGGCCTTCGCACACCGCCTGGATCGCCCGGCGCAGCAGCTTGCCGCTGCGGGTCTTGGGCAGCACCGTGACGAAGCGCACGCGCGCCGGCCGCGCCACGGCGCCCAGCTGCTCGTCGACGACCTTCATGACCTCGCCCTCGAGCTTCAGGCGGGACGCCTCGTCGACGAGCTTCGACGTGTCCTTCACGACACAGAAGGCCATCGCGACCTGCCCCTTGAGCGGGTCGGCCACGCCCACCACCGCCACCTCGGCGATGTTCGGGTGGCTGGAGATGCTCTCCTCGATCTCGCGGGTGCCCAGGCGGTGGCCGGCGACGTTGATCACGTCGTCGGTGCGGCCCAGGATGTAGAAATAGCCGTCGGCGTCGCGGATGCCCCAGTCGAAGGTGCTGTAGACCTGCTGGCCGGGGATGCTCGACCAGTAGGTCTTGACGAAGCGCTCGTCGTCCTTCCAGACGGTCTGCATGAAGCCGGGGGGCGTCGGCCCCTTGATCACGACCACGCCCTTCTGGTCGGGGCCGGTGAGTTCCTCGCCGGTGGACTCGTGCACCAGGCGCACGTCGTAACCGTACATGGGCACCCCGGGGCTGCCGAACTTGCTGGGCTTCTTCTCCACGCCGTTGGCGATGGTCAGGATGGGCCAGCCGCTCTCGGTCTGCCAGGAGTTGTCGATGATGGGGCGGCCCAGGCTGTCGGCGATCCACCGGGCCGTGGGCTCGTCCAGCGGCTCGCCGGCCAGGAACAGCGCGCGCAGGCTGGACAGGTCGTACTTCTTCAGGAAGGCCGGATCCTGCTTCTTCAGCACGCGCACGGCGGTCGGGGCGCTGAACATGGAGGTCACCTTGTACTTCTCGACCAGGCTCCACCAGATGCCGGCGTCCGGGCGGATCGGCAGGCCCTCGTACATGATGGTGGCCATGCCGTACAGCAGCGGGCCGTAGACGATGTAGCTGTGGCCCACCACCCAGCCGATGTCGCTGGTGGAGAAGTAGGTCTCCCCGGGCTGGCCCAGGAAGATGTGCTTCATGCTGGCGGCCAGCGCCACCGCGTACCCGCCGACGTCGCGCTGCACGCCCTTGGGCTTGCCGGTCGTGCCGCTGGTGTACAGCGTGTAGCTGATGTCGGTGGCGTCCAGCCACTCGCAGGGCACCTGGGTGCGCATGTGCTTGTCGGCCAGGGTCGCCCAGTCGTGGTCGCGGCCGGCGACCTTGTCCATGGGGGCCAGCTTGCGGTCCACCAGCAGGACGGCCGCCGGCTTGTGCGCGGACAGCCTGATGCCTTCGTCCAGCAGCGGCTTGTAGGGGACCACCTTGCCGCCCCGGGAGCCGGCGTCGGCGCTGACCACGACCTTGGGCGTGGCGTCCTCGATGCGCGAGGCGAGCGAGTGCGAGGCGAAGCCGCCGAACACCACGGCGTGGATCGCGCCGATGCGCGCGCAGGCCAGCATGGCGAAGGCCGCTTCCGCGATCATGGGCATGTAGATCAGGACGCGGTCGCCCTTGCCCACGCCCAGCGACTGCAGCACCGCCGCCATGCGCTGCACCTCCTGGTGCAGTTCACGGAAGGTGTAGACCCGCTCCTCGTTGGTCTCGCTGGAGACGTAGATCAGCGCCGGCTGGTCGGCCCGGGTGGCCAGGTGCCGGTCCACCGCGTTGTGGCACAGGTTGGTCCTGCCCCCGGCGAACCACTTGTAGAACGGCGGGTTCGAGGTGTCGCAGATCGTGGCCGGGGGGGTCTGCCAGTCGATCAGCTTCGCCTGTTCGGCCCAGAAGGCGTCGCGGTCCTCGATGGAGCGACGATAGAACTCCGCGTAACCCATGCTTGTCTCCTGCACGTCTTGACCGCCGCGATTGTGGCCACGGGACTTGCCGGAAGCTGACTTCGGCGGCGCCCCTATTTGACGATGGTCAAGACGTCCTTGAACCGGGGATGACCCGCATCCCGCAACCATTCGAAGGCGACCATCTCGGTCGTCACGAGCTCGGCGCCGGCGCCCGCCAGGCGGTCGAAGGCGGCGTCCCGGCTGCGCTCGCTGCGGGAGCTGCAGGCGTCGGTCACCACCCAGACCTCCAGTTCCTCCTCCAGCAGGCCCAGCGCGGTCTGCATCAGGCAGACGTGCGCCTCGCAGCCGGCCAGCACGATGCTCTCCCGGGTGGCGGCCGGCGGCGGTGCGGCCTTCTGCAGGTGCTTGGGCAGGCTGCGCGCGTTGCCGCCCTGCGGCCTGGCGGCGGGCTTCAGCCGCGGCAGCAGCACGCTGGTGCCGTCGAAAGCCATCTTGGGCAGCACGCGGCCGCCCACCAGAGGCTGCAGCACGTCCACCGTTCCGCCCAGGCCCTCCGGGTTCTCCTCGGTGGCCCACAGGGGCACCTGCAGCATCTGGGCGATGCGGGCCAGCCGCAGGGCATTGGCCAGGACCAGGTCGCCCTCGTGGATGGCGGGCATCAGGCGTTGCTGGTAGTCGACCAGCACCAGTTGGGATTCTTCGGCGTCCAGCAGCATAGGCATTCCTTCGAGGGGGATTATTGACTGCGGCTAGGATGGCCCGGAAATGGACTCCCCCCGCCCCGACCTCGTCGTCCTGCACGAACACCCGGAATGGCAGAAGCCGCTGTTCGCGGCGCTGGCGCGGCGCGGCGTGCGCTTCGAGCCCTTCGACGTGACGCGCGCGGCCTTCAGCAACGTGGAGGCACCCCGCGCGCCGCTGTACTTCAACCAGGCCAGCCCCAGCGCCTACCTGCGCGGCAACACC
>DASWUI010000492.1:0-3179 GCA_036401715.1 Ramlibacter sp.
CCGAACATGCGATGAACTCCCTGATGGCCTCGGTGGCCTGGGACGAGGCGCGCTTCGGCCTGGAGCTCGACCTCGAGCGCTTCATGATCGTCGCCACCAGCGACTTCAACATGGGTGCGATGGAGAACAAGGGCCTGAACATCTTCAACACGAAGTACGTCCTGGCCAACCAGGCCACGGCCACCGACACCGACTACGGCAACATCGAATCGGTGGTCGGCCACGAGTACTTCCACAACTGGACGGGCAACCGCATCACCTGCCGCGACTGGTTCCAGCTCTCGCTGAAGGAAGGCCTCACCGTCTTCCGCGACCAGGAGTTCAGCCAGGACCTCGCCGGCGACGTCTCGGCGCGGGCCGTCAAGCGCATCGAGGACGTGCGGGTGCTGCGCACCGCGCAGTTCCCGGAAGACGCCGGCCCGATGGCGCACCCGGTGCGTCCCGACCAGTACCTGGAGATCAACAACTTCTACACCGTCACGGTGTACGAAAAGGGCGCCGAGGTCGTGCGGATGATGCAGACCCTGGTGGGCCGCGAAGGCTTCGCCAAGGGCCTGTCGCTGTACTTCCAGCGCCATGACGGGCACGCGGTCACCTGCGACGACTTCGCGCAGGCGATCGCGGATGCGAATCCGGATTCGCAGCTCGCCCAGCGGCTGGACCAGTTCAAGCGCTGGTACAGCCAGGCCGGCACGCCGCGGGTGCGCGTGCAGACGCACTTCGATGCGGTGTCGGGCATCTACGCGATCACGCTGTCGCAGTCCTGCGCGCCGACGCCGGGCCAGCCGGACAAGCAGCCCTTCGTGATCCCGGTCGCGCTGGGCCTGCTGGATGGCGAGGGGCGCGAACTCACCAGCGGGATGCACGTTCTGACGCAGGCGAGCGAGACGCTGACCTTCCCGGGCTATTCGTCCGAGCCGGTGCCCTCGCTGCTGCGCGGCTTCAGCGCGCCCGTGATCCTGGAGTACGAGTACAGCGACCAGCAGCTGCTGGCCCTGCTGGCGCACGACACCGATCCCTTCAACCGCTGGGAAGCGGCGCAGCGGCTCGCCACCGGCCGGGCGCTGGGCTTCATCCGCGGCGACATGCAGGTGCAGCTCGATGCCCCCTACGTGGAGGCGATGCGCACCGTGCTGCGCCATCCCGCACTGGATGCGGCGTTCAAGGAACTGGTCCTCACCCTGCCCGCGGAAACCTACATCGCCGAGCAGCTGGACGTGGTCGATCCGCAGCGCATCCACGCCGTGCGCGAAGCGATGCGCCAGCAGCTGGCGCAGGCGCTGCTCGCCGACTGGGAATGGGCCTACGAGGCGCACAAGGAGAGCGGCGCGTACCGGCCGGACGCGGTCTCCAGCGGCCGGCGGGCGCTGGCCGGCCTGGCCCTGACGCACCTGTGCCTGGCCGCGCGCGCCCGCGGCGACACGGTGTGGCCCGGCAAGGCCTACCAGCGCTTCAAGGACGCGTCCAACATGACGGACCGCTTCAACGCCCTGGCAGCGCTGGTGATTTCCGGTAACGACCTGGCCGCCCAGGCGCTGCAGCGCTTCCACGCGATGTTCCGCAACGAGGCGCTGGTGCTGGACAAGTGGTTCGCCCTGCAGGCCGGCGCGCCCGACCGCGGCGGCAACGTGCTGCCGGTGGTCAAGCAGCTGATGCACCACCCGGACTTCAACATCCGCAACCCGAACCGCGCGCGCAGCGTGATCTTCAGCTACTGCAGCGGCAATCCCGGCGGCTTCCACCGGGGCGACGCCGCCGGCTACGTGTTCTGGAGCGAACGCGTGATCGAGCTCGATTCGATCAACCCGCAGGTCGCCGCCCGCCTGGCGCGCGCGCTGGACCGCTGGAAGAAGCTGGCCGAACCCCTGCGCACCGCCGCCCGCGAGGCGATCGCCCGCGTGGCCGCCAAGCCGGACCTGAGCAACGACGTGCGCGAGGTGGTCACCCGCGCGCTGGCGGATTGAGGCCGGGCGACCGGCGAAGGACGAAACACCAGAACCCAAGAACCATGTCATTGCGGGCTTGACCCGCAATCCATGCCGCGTCAGCATCGCGCAGCATGGATCCCGGGTCGGGCCCGGGATGACCTCCAGGAGTACAACGAATGAGTTCCACTTCCCTCACCCGCTACCTCGTCGAGCAGCAGCGCACCCACGGCCACATCCCCGGGCAGCTGCGGCTGCTGCTGGAAGTCGTCGCCCGCGCCTGCAAGCGCATCAGCATCTCCGTGAACAAGGGCGCGCTGGGCGGCGTGCTCGGTTCGGCGGGCAGCGAGAACGTGCAGGGCGAGATGCAGAAGCAGCTGGACATCATCGCCAACGAGGTGCTGATCGACGCCAACGAGTGGGGCGGCCACCTGGCGGCCATGGCCAGCGAGGAGATGGAAGGCATCTACGTGGTGCCGAACCGCTACCCGCAGGGCGAGTACCTGCTGATGTTCGACCCGCTGGACGGCTCGTCCAACATCGACGTCAACGTCAGCATCGGCACCATCTTCAGCGTGCTGAAGAAGCCCGAGGGCGCCGGCGTGAGCGAGCAGGACTTCCTGCAGTGCGGCAACAAGCAGGTGGCCGCCGGCTACTGCATCTACGGGCCGCAGACCACCATGGTGCTGACCGTGGGCGACGGCGTGGCCATGTTCACGCTGGACCGCGAGCAGGGTTCCTTCGTGCTGACCCAGGAAGACGTGAAGATCCCGGAGGACACGAAGGAATTCGCGATCAACATGTCCAACATGCGCCACTGGGACGCTCCGGTGCGCCGCTACATCGACGAGTGCCTGGCCGGCAAGGAAGGCCCGCGCGGCAAGGACTTCAACATGCGCTGGGTGGCCTCCATGGTGGCCGACGTGCACCGCATCCTCACGCGCGGCGGCATCTTCCTGTACCCCTGGGACAAGCGCGAGCCGGACAAGCCGGGCAAGCTGCGCCTGATGTACGAGGCCAACCCCATGGGCTGGCTGGTGGAACAGGCCGGCGGCGCCGCCACCAACGGCAAGCAGCGCATCCTGGACATCCAGCCGACGAAGCTGCACGAGCGGGTGTCGGTGATCCTCGGGTCCAGGAACGAGGTGGAGCGGGTCACGGCGTACCACCGGCAGTGAGGCGCGCCGCGGGGGCGCGGGTGCATCCCCGTCATTTCCGCGAAGGCGGCAACCCAAGGCTCCCGCACCTGAACGC
>DASWUI010000493.1:0-3175 GCA_036401715.1 Ramlibacter sp.
AGCAGCGACTCCAGGTAGGCGCCCTTCTCGTCGTCCACGTTCACCACCGCGGCCTGCAGGCCGGGCCAGCGGACCAGTTCTTCCTTGGCCGCCCAGTAGGCGTCCATGCTGCCGTGGTAGTCCCGGGGGTCCTGCGTGAAGTTGGTGAAGGCGGCCACGCGGATGCGGGTGCCGTCCATGCGGCGCTCCACGATCCCGATGGACGAGGCCTCGATCGCGCAGCACGCGTCGCCCTGCTGCACGAAGCGGCGGAAGTGCCGCTGCATCAGCACCGGGTCGGGCGTCGTCAGGCCGGTGTGCTCGACGTGCGGCGGGCGGCCGATGCCCAGGGTGCCGATCAGGCCGCAGGGCATGGGCTGCGGCTGCAGGCTGGTCAGCGCCTGCGCCAGCCACCAGGCGGTGGAGGTCTTGCCGTTGGTGCCGGTGACGGCCAGCACGGACAGCTCCTTGCTCGGCTCGCCGTAGTACAGCGCCCCGATCGGGCCGGTCGCGGCCTTGAGCCCCTCGTAGCCGGCGACCGCATCGCTGTCGAAGTGCCAAGCCTCGCTGCCGGCGAATTCCACCAGGCAGGCCTTGGCGCCCTGCTGCAGCGCGCCCTGGACGAACTTGCGCCCGTCGGTGGCGGCGCCGGGCCAGGCGATGAAGCCGTCGCCCGCGCCGACCTTGCGGCTGTCGCAATGCAGCTCGCCGGTGACGCGCGAACGCAGCCACTGGGCGGCTTCGGCGGGCGTGCGCAGGACCCGCATCAGAAGGACTCCTCCACGGCCTGCACCACGATCTGCGGCTTGACGTTCATGTCCGGCTGCACGCCCAGCATGCGCAGCGTCTGCTGCACGGTGGCGCTGAATACGGGCGCGGCCACGTCGCCGCCGAAATAGCGCCCGCCGCTGGGCTCGTCGATCATCACCGCGACCACGATGCGCGGCTTCTCCACGGGCGCGACGCCGACGAAGAAGCCGCGGTACTTGCGGTCCGCATAGCCCTTGCCTTCCTGCTTGTGCGCGGTGCCGGTCTTGCCGCCCACCGAATAGCCCATGGTCTGCGCCTTCGGGGCGGTGCCGCCGCTCTGCGTGGCCAGGTGCAGCATGTGCCGCACCGCCTGCGCCGTTCCCGGCTGCAGCACGCGCACGCCGTAGGCGGGCACCGAGGTCCTGACCAGGGTGACCGGGATCAGCTCGCCGTCGCGCGCGAACACGCTGTAGGCGCGGGCGAGCTGGAACAGGCTGGCCGACAGGCCGTAGCCGTAGCTCATGGTCGCCTGCTCGATCGGGCGCCAGGTCTTGTGCGCGCGCAGTTTCCCGCTGACCACCCCGGGGAAGGGAAGCTGCGGCCGCTGGCCGAGGCCGACCTGGCTGTACATCTCCCACATGTCGCGCGGCTGCATCTGCATGGCCATCTTGACCGTGCCGACGTTGCTGGACTTCTGGATCACCTCCGCCACCGTGAGCACGCCGTGCGGGTGCGCGTCGGTGATCGTGGAGCCGCCGATGCTGATGCGGCCGGGCGCCGTCTGGATCGGCGTCGTCGCCTTGACCAGGCCCTTCTCCAGCGCCAGCGCCGCGATGAAGGGCTTCATGGTGGAGCCGGGCTCGAAGGTGTCGGTGAGCGCGCGATTGCGCAGCTGCGCCCCGGTGAGGTTCTGGCGGTTGGCCGGCGAGTAGCTCGGGTAGTTGGCCAGCGCCAGCACCTCGCCGGTCTGCACGTCCAGCACCACCACGCTGCCGGCCCTGGCCTTGTTCTCCAGCACCGCGTCCTTGAGCTTCTGGTAGGCGAAGAACTGCACCTTGCTGTCCACCGACAGCTGCAGGTCGCGGCCATCGATCGGCGGCACCTGTTCGCCCACGTCCTCGACGATGCGGCCCAGGCGGTCCTTGATCACGCGGCGCGAGCCGGGGCGGCCCGCCAGGTCCTTGTCGAACGCGAGCTCCACGCCTTCCTGGCCCTGGTCGTCGACCCCGGTGAAGCCTACGATGTGCGCCGCGGCCTCGCCCTCGGGGTACTGGCGGCGGTATTCCTTGCGCTGGTAGATGCCCTTGATGTCCAGCGCGGCGATCTGGCGCGCGGTGGCCTCGTCCACCTGCCGCTTGAGCCACACGAAGGTGCGGTCCTCTTCGGCCAGCTTGGCCATCAGCTCGGACAGCGGCATCTGCAGCAGCCTGGCCAGCTGGGCCAGCTTGACCTTGTCGCGCTCGATGTCTTCCGGGATCGCCCAGATGCTGGGCACGGGCACGCTGGTGGCCAGCAGCAGGCCGTTGCGGTCCAGGATGCGGCCGCGGTTGGCGGGCAGCTCCAGCGTGCGGGCGAAGCGCACCTCGCCCTGCTTGCGGTAGAAGTCGTTGCCGAACACCTGCACCCAGGCGGCGCGGCCGGCCAGGCCGAGGAAGGCGAAGGCAATGCCGGCGACGATCAGCTTGCTGCGCCACACCGGCGTGCGGCTGGCCAGCAGCGGGCTCGACGAGTAGGCGACGACGCGTCCGCTCATGGAATCACCCCCGCCGGCGCGGCGATCCCCTTGAGGGTCACGTACTGCGTGATCGCCGGGGTGGCCGGGCGCATCTGCAGCTGCTCGCGCGCCAGCCGCTCCACCCGCCCGGCGGTCGCTTGCGCGCGCTTTTCCACCTGCAGCCGCTCGTGCTCGATCTCCAGCTTGCGAAAGTCGTTCTGCGCGCGCTCGATCTCCGCGTACAGGCGGCGCGAGTCGTACTGGACGCGCACGAGGTACAGCGCGCTGGCCATGAGCGCGGCGAGCAGCACGAGGTTCAGGCGCAGCATCATGCCTGCGTCCTTTCGGCCACGCGCATGATCGCGCTGCGCGAACGCGGGTTCGCGGCCACTTCTTCCGTGGTGGGCTTCACGCGTTCGATCGCCCTGAGCTTCATCGGCTTGGGCGCCGCGAAGGGCGCGCGCCGGTCCACCTCATCGCGCGAATGCTTCGCGATGAACTGCTTGACGATCCGGTCTTCCAGCGAGTGGAAGCTGATCACCACGAGGCGGCCGTTGGGTTGCAGCACGTCGAGGCTCGCTTCTAGCGCCTCCTGCAGCTCTTCAAGCTCGGCGTTGACGAAAATCCGAAGAGCCTGAAATGTGCGCGTAGCAGGGTCCTGGCCCGGCTCGCGGGTTTTGACCGCACCAGCCACGAGCTGGGCCAGCTCGGAGGTGCTTGCAAGAGGGCCCC
>DASWUI010000494.1:0-3648 GCA_036401715.1 Ramlibacter sp.
GCATCGACGCCAGGGCGCCCGGCGGCGAGGTCGCCGGGCTGGCGCGCGCCGTGGCGGCCGACCTGGTGCGCATCTACCGGATCGCCACGGCCCCGCGCCAGGCGCCGGACCTGCAGCGGGCGCAGGCGCTGTTCCGGGCGCAGTGCGCGAGCTGCCACGGCGCGGCGGGGCGCGGCGACGGTCCGCTGGCCAAGGGCATGGACCCGGCACCGAGCAACTTCCACGACGACGCGCGCATGCAGCAGCGCAGCATCTACGGCCTGTACAACACCATCACGCTGGGCGTCGGCGGCACGCCGATGCGCGCCTTCTCCGAGCTGCCGGAAGCCGATCGCTGGGCCCTGGCCTTCCTGGCCGCCGGCCTGCGCGCGCAGCCGCAGGCCGTGCGCGAAGGCGAGTCGCTCTGGCGGGAGGGTGTCGGCAAGGAGCGCCTGGGCGACCTGCGCGCGCTGGTGACCACGGCGCCCGGCGCGCTGCAGCAGGAAGGCGGGGGCCGGCTCGATGCCGTGCGCGTCTTCCTCACCGCGCAGCCGCAGGCACTGGAGGCCGCGCGCCCGGCGCCGCTGGATTTCACGCGCGCGAAGCTGCGCGACGCGGCGGCGGCCTACGCCGCGGGCGACGCGGCGCGCGCACGCCAGCTGTCGATCACCGCCTACCTCGAAGGCTTCGAGCTGGTGGAGGCCGGACTCGACAACGTCGACCCGCAACTGCGCACGAAGACCGAGCGGGAGATGATGGCCTTGCGCGCCACCATCGATGCGGGCGAGCCCGCGGCGGCGGTGCAGGCGCAGGTGGCGCGCATCGAGGCCCTCCTGGACCGCGCGAGCGATCGCCTCGGCAGCGGCAGCCTCTCCGGCGGCGCGGCGTTCGCCAGCGCGCTGCTGATCCTGCTGCGCGAGGGACTGGAAGCCATCCTGGTGCTGGCGGCGATCATCGCCTTCGTGCTGAAGACCGGCCGGCGCGACGCGCTGCCCTACATCCATGCCGGCTGGATCGCCGCCGTCGTCCTGGGACTCGCCACCTGGGGGGTGGCCAGCTACGCCGTGGAGATCACCGGCGCCAACCGCGAGCTCACCGAAGGCGTGTCGGCGCTGCTGGCGTCGGCGATGCTCCTGTACGTCGGGTTCTGGCTGCACAAGCGCTCCTCGGCGCAGGCCTGGCAGTCGTTCGTGCGCGCCCAGGTGACGGCCGCACTGGCGAAGCGCACGCTGTGGGCCATGGCGGGCATTTCCTTCCTCGCGGTGTACCGCGAGCTGTTCGAGGTCGTCCTGTTCTACCAGACGCTGTGGGCGCAGGCCGGGCCCGAGGGCCAGCCTTTGGTGTTGTGGGGCATCGCCGCCGCGGCGGCGATGCTGGCCGGGTTGGCCTGGGTCATCCTGAAATACAGCGTGCGGCTGCCGATCGGCCCGTTCTTCGCCGTCACCTCGGGCCTGCTCGTCGTCATGGCGGTGGTGTTCGTCGGCCATGGCGTCGCGGCCCTGCAGGAGGCGGGGGTACTGCGATTCAGCGCGGCTCCCTTCGTGTCGCTCCCGCTGCTGGGCATCCACCCGAGCGTCCAGGGACTCGCGGCGCAGGCGGCGGTCGTCTTGCTGGTCGCGGCGGGGATCGCGGTCAACCGGCGCAGCCTGCGGCGGGCTGCCGCGTAGCGCGGCTCACGCGCTGCGGCGCGACAGCAGCTCCTGCGCGCGCGCGAGGTCGGCGACGGTGTCGACGTCGGTGACGATGCCCTCGTCGTCGAGCTCCAGCAGGAGCGGCTTCCACGCGCGCACGATGGCGGCCGCGCCTTCGGCGCCGGTGAGCGCCTGCAGTGCCGCGCCGTGCTGCGCGGAGAAACCCACGGGATGGCCGCGGGCGCCATGCCAGGTCGGTACCACGACGGAGGCGTGCCCCAGCGCGTCGGCCACCGCGCGCAGGGATTGCGGCGAGACCAGCGGCAGGTCGCCCGGCAGCACCAGCCAGCCACCGGCGTCCGCGGTCGCCCGCACCCCGGCGGCAATGGAGTCGCCCATGCCCGGATGCCCGGCGGCCTCGACGTGGAAAGGCAGACCGCTCGCGCGCACGGCGGCGAGGGTGTGTTCCAGCACGGGGCGGCCCGCCAGCATCGCCTGCAGCTTGGAGCCGCTGCCGCCGGAGGCCAGGAAGCGTTCGCCACGGCCGGAGGCGAGCACGAGGACCACGGGGGAGTTCATGGCGCCGCAGTCTGCCCCAGTTCGGGCCGGTGCGACAATCTTTCCCATGAGCAGCACTGCCGACCGCCTCGCCGAACTGCGCAAGAGCTACGAGCGCGCCGAACTGAGCGAGGAAGCCTCGCACGCCGACCCGCTGAAGCAGTTCGACCAGTGGCTGGCGGAAGCGATCTCCTCCGAGATCCCCGAGCCGAACGCCATGACGCTGGCCACGGTGGCCGGCAACCTGCGCCCCAGCACGCGCGTGGTGCTGGTCAAGGGCTACGACGAGCGCGGCATCGTCTGGTACACCAACTACGAGAGCCGCAAGGGGCAGGAACTCGCCGGGAATCCGTACGCGGCGCTGCAGTTCCACTGGGTGGAGCTGGAGCGCGTGGTCCGCATCGAAGGGCGGGTGGAGAAGACCAGCGCGCAGGAAAGCGACGCCTACTACGCGAGCCGCCCGCTCGATTCGCGCATCGGCGCCTGGGCCAGCCCGCAAAGCCAGGTGATCCCGGGTCGCACGGTGCTGGTCACGAATGCGGCGAAATACAGCGCGCAGTTCCTGCTGAACCCGCCGCGGCCGCCGCATTGGGGCGGCTACCGGCTGGTGCCGGACGAGTGGCAGTTCTGGCAGGGCAGGAAGAGCCGGCTGCATGACCGGCTGCGGTACCGGCAGGTGGGGGGGCAGTGGGTGCGGGAGCGGCTGGCGCCTTAGCGCCGGGGTGCGGCTGCGCGCCGGCCCCAGCCTACGCATCACTTCACCGCAACGGCATCCGTGACGCGGTAATACAAGCCGTACTCGTCCTCCACCAGCGTCTGGAACTTCCCCTCGACCACCACCGGGTCCAGGGTGTACTTCACCGGCGTCTTCGTCCGCACTTCGACCATGC
The DNA here is from genome assembly GCA_036401715.1 of Ramlibacter sp. Classification (GTDB taxonomy): domain Bacteria; phylum Pseudomonadota; class Gammaproteobacteria; order Burkholderiales; family Burkholderiaceae_C; genus Ramlibacter. The sequence goes on from DASWUI010000494.1 coordinate 3,059, forward strand.
TCTCCGGCCCGCCGGGAGTGCAGAACGAGCAGGTCAGCGGCACCGAGCTGAGGAGGAAGTGCGTCTGCTTCTCCCCCGGCTCCAGCGGCATCATGAAGCCCTGCACCCGCTGCGGCTTCTGCGCCAGGGCGAGCTGCTCCTTGGTGAACACCGGCAGCAGCTTGTTCCTCTCCGTCCTGGTCTGCACCGCCGTCAGCAGCGACCAGGGCACGACGTCGCTGCGCTGCGGCAGCGGGGCGATCGGGCTGTTGGGGCTGTGCACGCCGGCGCCGCTGCCCTGCGGCAGCGGGCTGGACAGCTGCGCCCACGCGCCGCCGGCGGCAAGGGCGGAGGCCAGGACGAGGACTGCGATCTTCATGGCTTGCTGCTCCTGGAGGCCGCGCGCGGCGGCCCGGGTTCGATGCCCGTATTGTGCGATGGTCCGCTCATCCGCGCTGAAGCAGCTGCGCGACGTCCACCCGGTAGGCGCTGACGGCCGGGATCAGGGCCGCGGCGCCCGCGGTCAGCACCGCTGCCACCGGCACCCAGGCCTCCTGCTCCACCCAGGTCGCGCCGGACACCGGCAGCGACTGCTGCGCCTGCAGGACCGA
>DASWUI010000495.1:0-4657 GCA_036401715.1 Ramlibacter sp.
GGCAGGAGCGATGCGCTGCTGGGCATCTTCGACGCCATCGCCCCCGCCGCGAGCGCGGCGCTGGGCGAGCTGGCGCAGGGCAACCTGGAGAAGTTCCATGCGATCCTCGGCCCCACGGTGCCGCTGTCGCGCCACATCTTCGCGGCGCCGACCCGTTTCTACAAGACCGGCGTGGTGTTCATGGCCTGGCTCAACGGCCACCAGAAGCACTTCACGATGGTGGGCGGCCAGCAGAGCACGCGCAGCCTGCCGCACCTGGCGGAGCTGTTCCGGCTGGCCGACGCGGCCAGCCTGCTGGAGCAGCCCGAGCTGGCGGCGAGGCGCATGAAGACGCTGCTGGCGCTGCACGGGGTCGAATAGGCCCGCGAAGCACCGGCAGGCATGTCATGGCGGCTCGACCCGCCATCCATGGATCCGGGTCGAGCCCGGGATGACAAGGATCTGGAATGAGAGACTTCTCCCACGACCACCGCTGGCTCTCCATCAACACCGCCACGGTCCGCAAGAGCCGCGGCGCCGAGCTGCCGCTGCCGGACATCATCGAGGCCTGCGCGCGCCGCGGCATCCGCGCGATCTCTCCCTGGCGCGACCAGGTGGCGGCGGCGGGCCTGCCGGAGGTCGCGCGGCTGGTGCGCACCCACGGACTGGAGCTCTCCGGCTACTGCCGCGGCGGCATGTTCCCCGCGGCCGAGGCGGCGGGGCTGCAGGCGGCGCGCGACGACAACCGTCGCGCGGTCGACGAAGCCGCCGAACTGCGGGCGAAATGCCTGGTGCTGGTGGTCGGCGGCCTGCCGGGCGCGCTGCAGGGCCGGGCGGCGCACAAGGACATCGCGCTGGCACGCACGCAGGTGCGCGACGGCATCGCCGAACTGCTGGAGTACGCGAAGAAGGTGGGCATGCCGCTGGCGATCGAGCCGCTGCACCCCATGTACGCGGCCGACCGCGCCTGCATCAACACCCTGGAACAGGCGCTCGACGTCTGCGAGGAACTCGACCCGGTGGTGCGCTCCGGCGGGTCATCGGATGCGCCGCAAGCGGCCTTGGGCGTCGCGGTGGACGTCTACCACGTGTGGTGGGACCCGAAGCTGCAGCAGCAGATCGCGCGCGCGGGCCGCGGCCGCCTGCTGGCCTTCCACGTCTGCGACTGGCTCACGCCGACCACGGACCTGCTGAACGACCGCGGGATGATGGGCGACGGCGTGATCGACATCCCCCGCATCCGCGGCTGGATGGAGGCGCAGGGCTTCGCCGGTTACAGCGAAGTGGAAATCTTCTCCAGCGGCAACTGGTGGCAGCGGCCGCACGACGAGGTGCTGGACACCTGCGTCGCGCGGCACCGGACGGCTGTCTAGAGCGCTCGAGCGCTCGTCCTGTCACCCCGGGCTCGCCCCGGGATCCATGGATGCGTGGCATGGATGGCGGTTCGAGCCCGCCATGACATGCCCGGGAGGCGGGATGCCCCGGCTTACTGCACCGGCTGCAGCGGACGCGCGGCCGCCGGCTTGTCGGCCGGGCGGGCGCCCGCGGCGGCGGATTCGATCTCGCCGGAGAGCTGGCCGCCCTCCTCGATCACCACCTTGCCGTAGCGCACCTTGCCCGTGACCTTGCCGGTGGAGAAGATCACCAGCTTCTGGCGCACGGTCAGGTTGCCGTCGAACAGCCCGCGGATCTCCGCGACGTCGATCTCGGCGGAACCCTTGAAGGAGCCGCGCTCGGAGATCTGGATCACGCGCGAGTCCATCGTGGCCTCGACCGAGCCTTCCACCACCAGCGTGTCGCAATCCGTGATCTCGACGCCCTTGAGCTTGATGTTGGGGCCCACGGTCAGCTTGCTCTCGCCTTCCTTCGCCGGCGCGGCGGCGGCGGCCGGCTGCGTGTTCTGGGGGGCGGCGGCCTGCGCCTGGCCCGAGGCAGCGGCGGCATTGGGGGTCATGCCGGGACGGGGGTAGGTGTCCTCGCGCTTGTTGGTGTTGAAGAACGGCGATTGCAGGGCCATGAAGCGATTTCCTCTGAGAATGAAAAGCGAAGAGCTGCCGATGCTACGCAGCACGCCCCTTACAAGTTCAACGCGCGTCGCAAGAAGGGTAACGAATGGCGTTGCACGACGCCGACGGTTCGCGCAACCCGCGCGCATTCCCGTGCAATGCGCTCTTGCATGCCGCCGCGCCTGCCCTCACCATGGCGGCGAGGACGGAGGAAAGCGAATGAAGCACTGGCTGCGATCCCTCTGCGGCGCGGGCGCGCTGCTGGCGGGCATCACGGGCGCCCTCGCCGCGGACAGCGCGCGGGAGACCGACGAATTCGACGTGAGCGTGTCCAACCTGCTGGTGGTGCTGCGGGAAAGCCCCGGCGCCAACAAGCAGGACGAGACGCTCACGCCCTTCGGCAAGATCAGCGCCACGCTGCCGGACGGCCGCGAGGTGGAATTCGAGGCCAGCTGGTTCCAGTACCTTGGCGACATGCACCTGCGCCTGGTGTTCGACGGCAGCCGGCGCGTGCAGAGCGCCTCCCCGGAGGACCTGCAGCGGCTGCGGCTCTCGCCCGAGGAGGCCCTGCGGCTGGCGGTGGACAACCTGCGCCGGCGCTACGGCACCCCGGTGGCCGAGCCCTGGAGCGGCGGGCTCATGCAGGTGCACGGCAACGCGCCGGAGCTCGATAGCAGCTATTTCCTGGACCGCGGCTTCTGGATGGAGCAGCTTCGCCACTCGCCGGCGGGTGTGGTCGCGGCCGTGCCGCGGCGCGGCGGCCTGGTCTTCGCGCGCGCGGACGACGACTCCGCGGTCGCGACGCTGCGCTTCAGCGCCGCCGCCCTGTTCGCCGGCAACGACGGCACGCGCATCTCTTCCGGCCTTTACCTGTTCAAGGACGGGCGCTGGTCCGTATTCCAGCCGCCGCAGAAGCTGCCCGACTAGTCGGGCGCGAGCCTTCCCGCCACCCGGAACCCGCCGCCCGCCTGCGGCGTCAGGACCACCATCTCGCCGGTGCCCGGCGACACGCCCGTGAGCGCGTGGGTGGTGGAGCCGTGGGTCACCATGAAGAGGTTGCCGCCCTCGGCGCGGCGCACCAGCTTGCGCAGCTCGGCCACCTGCTGCGCCTCCAGCTCGCGCCGGCCGAACAGGTTGCCCAGCGAGGGTTCGACTTCGCCTTCGCGGCCGAAGATCAGCCGGGCCGTTTCCCGGCAGCGGCACCAGGGGCTGGAGAGCACCCGCGCCACCGGCACGCGGCGCTCGCGCAGCACTGCGCCCAGCCGGCGCGCGTCGGCGCGGCCCTGCTCGCTCAGGTTGCGCTGGGTGCCGCAGGCCCCGAGCCGGAATCCGGGCGGGTCGCCGACGCCCGGCTCGGTGAGCGCATGCCGCACCAGCACCACCTGGCCGCCCGCCTGCAGCAAGGGCCACAGGCCATCGGCCGACTGCGCGATGGCACGCCACGGCACCGCCGCACCGACCAGCACGCACTGCAGGATCGCTCTGCGCTCCATGGGACACCTCCACAGGGACATGGTAGTGTGCCGCCATGAAGCGCCGCACGCTGCTGCAATGGTCCGCGCTGGCCGCCGCCGGCCCCGCGCTCGCCCAGCCGGCGCCGCTGGCCCGGCCGATTCCTGCCACGGGCGAGCCGATCCCGCGCGTAGGCCTCGGCACCTGGATCACCTTCAACGTCGGGCAGGACCCGCCGGCCCGCGCGCGGTGCGCGCAGGTGATGCGTGCCTTCTTCGAGGCGGGCGGGCGCCTCATCGATTCCTCGCCCATGTACGGCTCCTCGCAGGGCGTGGTGGGCGACGGCCTGCGCAGCCTCGGCGCGCAGCAGCGCGTGTTCTCCGCGGACAAGGTCTGGACCAGCGGCGACGGCGCGGCCCAGGCGGAGGCCTCGCGGCGCCTGTGGCAGGTGCCGCGCTTCGACCTGCTGCAGGTCCACAACCTGGTCGCCTGGGAAAGGCAGCTGCCGCTGCTGCAGGCGATGAAGGAGCGCGGCCAGCTGCGCTACGTCGGCATCACCACCTCCGAGGGCCGGCGCCACCGCGAGTTCGAGCAGCTCATGCGCGGGCACAGGCTGGATTTCGTGCAGCTGACCTACAACCTGTTCGACCGCGAGGCGGAGGAGCGGCTGCTGCCGCTGGCCGCGGACCGCGGCATCGCCGTGCTGGCCAACCGGCCTTTCCAGGAGGGCGCCCTGCTGCGCCGGCTGGAGCGCCACCCGTTGCCGCCCTGGGCGGCGGAGATCGAGTGCACCAGCTGGGCCCAGTTCGCGCTCAAGTTCACGATCACCCATCCCGCCGTCACCTGCGCGATCCCGGCGACCCGGCGCGTGGACCACGTGCGGGAGAACATGGGCGCGGCGCGCGGCCGCATGCCGGACGCGGCGATGCGCAGGCGCATGGCCGCGCACGCCGCCGGCCTGTGAGCGCCGCCCGGGCTTGCCCATGAGCGAATGGTGGAGCTACGGGCTCTCCGACTTCCTCATGTTCTCGCCGCAGGCCTACTGGCGGCTGGTGGCACGCCACAATGCGGCGTGGTGGCCGGCGCAGGCCCTGGCCGCGGTGGTGCCGCTGGCGCTGTGGCTGCTGCTGCGCGACCCGCGCGCAGCGGCGGCGCGCGGCGCGCTGTGCCTCCTCGCGCTCGCCTGGGCCTCGGTCGGATGGGCCTTCCACTGGCAGCGG
>DASWUI010000496.1:0-5378 GCA_036401715.1 Ramlibacter sp.
CACCGGCCGGGCCGGCACCCGCCGCCGCGGTGGCGCCGCCGCCCGCCTGGGCAAGGTCGAGGACGCGCACCGGCGTGCCGTCCTTCTGGATGCGTTGCTGGCCGGCCGTGACCACCACGTCGCCGGGCTGCAGGCCTTCGAGGATCTCCACCTTGCCCGGCTGGCGCACGCCGACCTTCACCTCCACGCGCTGCGCGATGCGCGTGTCCTGGTCGGGCCCGTCCACCAGCCGGTAGACGAACTGGCGCCCGCCCTGCGGCACGATGGCTTCCTCGGGGATCACCTTCGCGCCCTCGCGCACCCCGAACACCGGCGTCACGCGCGCGAACATGCCGGGGCGCAGTTCCAGCCGGCGGTTGTCGATGCAGCCGCGCACGCCGACCGAGCGGCCATTGGCGTCCACCAGCGGATCCACCGCCAGCACCAGCGCGCTGAAGCGCCGGCCCGGCAGCGCATCCAGGTCGATCAGGGCCGTCTGCCCCGGGCGGATCTTGGTCTGGTAGCGCTCGGGCAGCCGGAAGTCCACGAACATCGCATCGAGGTCCTCGATGTTCACGATGTCGGCGCCGTCCTTGAGGTAGTCGCCCACGCTGATGTTGCGGATGCCGGCCACGCCGTCGAAGGGCGCGACGATCTTCAGGCGCGCGAGCGTGGCGCGCGCCAGCGCGAGCTTCGCCTCGGCGACCTGCAGGTTGGCGGCGCTCTCGTCCACCGCGCGCTGCGCGATGAACTTCTCCTCCACCAGCTCCTGGTTGCGCTTGTGGTTGGCGCGGGCGATGGAGACTTCGGCTTCGGCCTGCTTCACCTGCGCGAGCGGCAGCTGGTCGTCCAGTTGCACCAGCAGCTGGCCGCGGCGCACGCGCTCGGCGTCGCGAAAATTGATCTGGGTGACGCGGCCCGAGACCTCGGGGCGCAGCATCACGCTCTGGCGGGAACGCAGGCTGCCCACGGCCTGCGCGTCGTCGGTCAGGCGCAGCGTCTCCACGCGGGCGACTTCGACGGCGGGCACCCGGCCCGGCCCGCCGGCGGCGGGCGCCCCGGCACGGCCGGATGCGGCCGGCGCCAGGGCAACGGCGGCAGCCTGGTCCCCGGACGGGCGCTGCGGCTTGTGCTGGTACCACCACGCGGCGCCGGACGCGGCGGCGATGCCGACGACGGCCACCGCGCTGTAGAGGGACTTCGACATGGAATGCTGATCCGTGGACAATGCTGGCGCGCGCAAGCGCTGCCGGCGCCGACTGAACGATGCAATGTAACAGCCAGTGTGCTGCCGGGCATCCGCAGAGCCCCTGACAGGGGCCTTGCAGCTGGATTTCCCGTGGCTTTTACCCGCCGTTTACAGGCGACGCGGCCCCGCTAGCGCTTTTGGACGCTCTCGACGCCCAGGTTGGCCAGGGCATCCGCGCGTTCGTTGCCCGGGTCCCCGTTGTGCCCGCGCACCCAGCGCCAGTCCACCACGTGCCCGCCCTGCAGCAGCAGATCGTCCAGCCGCTTCCAGAGTTCCGCGTTCTTCACCGGCTGCTTGCTCGCGGTCTTCCACCCCTTGGCCTTCCAGCCGGGCAGCCACTCGGTGATGCCCTTGAGGACGTACTGGCTGTCCAGGTAAAGCGTGACCGCGCAGGGCCGCTTCAGGGCCTCCAGCGCCTGGATCACCGCCATCAGCTCCATTCGGTTGTTGGTGGTGCTGGGGTCGCCGCCGTACAGCTCCTTGACGTTGCTGCCCGAGCGCAGGATGACGCCCCAGCCTCCCGGACCGGGATTGCCCTTGCAGGCCCCGTCCGTGTAGATCTCGACTTGGTTCATTCGACAGGGGTCGGTTCGCGCGACTCGCGGTGGCTGCGGTTGGCGATCGGCACGGGAGCGGTGGCAATGCGCTTGGGCTTCTTCCAGGGGGCGCCGATCAACTTCACGCCGCGCACCCGCTTGACGGCGACGATGAAATACACGGCACCGAAGATCGGCCAGGAGCGCCCGCCCACCGGGTCCATCCAGGAGAAGCGTTCCAGCCACTTGTCGCTGGAGAAGGCGGGCCGGTAGCAGCCGAAGCTGCTGCTTTCCACCTCGAAACTGAGAAGCCGCAGCCAGTCGCGCAGGCGCCAGTAGCCGATGAACTCGCCGGCATCCGGCAGGTAAAGCTCGCCGAAGCCAAGCCGGCGGTAGATGTGCGCGCGGCGCTGGCGCAGGCCCCACAGGCTGGCCGGATTGAGGCAGCAGATCACCACCTTGCCCTCGGGCACCAGCACCCGTTCGACCTCGCGCAGCGTGGTGTGGGGGTCCAGGTTGAGCTCGAGCGAATGCGGCAGCACCACCAGGTCCAGGCTGTTCTCCTCGAAGGGCAGCGCGCTGAAGTTGGTGATCAGGTCCGGCTTGACCAGTCCTTCCGCGGCCTCGGCCTCGCTCAGGGCCAGGTACTTGTGCGGCATACGGTTGGCTTGCAGGGCATCGAGTTCCGGCAGTCCCATCTGCAGCGCGTGGTAACCGAAGATGTCCGCGACGGCACGGTCGAACTCGGCCCTCTCCCACGCCAGCACATATCGGCCGGGCGGGGTCTCGAACCACTGGTGCATTCCTATAATCCGGTCGCTCATGAAGTTGATACCGCTGCCTGCCTTCCAGGACAACTATCTCTGGCTGCTGCACGACGGACAGCGGGCGCTGGTCGTCGACCCTGGGGATGCCGGTCCGGTGCAGGCGCATCTCGCCGCGCATGGCCTGCAACTGACGGCGATTCTAGTCACCCACCATCATCCGGATCACATCGGCGGCGTCGACGCCCTGCGCGAGGCCACCGGGGCGGCCGTCTTCGGGCCGGCGCGCGAGCGGATCCCGCAGCCCTGCACCCCCCTGAACGAAGGCGACGAGGTCGACGTCCTCGGCCTGCGCTTCCACGTCCTCGACGTGCCCGGCCACACGGCCGGCCACATCGCCTACTACTGCGGCAGCTTCGAAGGAGCCCCGCTCCTGTTCTGCGGCGACACCCTCTTTTCCGGCGGCTGCGGCCGCCTGTTCGAGGGAACCCCGCCCCAGATGCTGTCCTCCCTGGACAAGCTCGCGGCCCTCCCCGGGAATACCCGGGTGTGCTGCACACACGAATACACGCTCGGAAACCTGAAATTTGCCACGGCGGTGGAACCTGGCAATACACAGCTGATCCATTACCGGCAACAATGCGAGGAAAGGCGCTCGCGCGGCGAGCCCACGCTGCCCTCCACCATCGCGCTGGAGAACAGCATCAATCCTTTCTTGCGCACCCGCCAGCCGGCGGTGGCGCAGGCCGCCAGGTCCCGCGACCCGGCGGCCGACCCGGCAGACCCGGTCGCGGTGTTCGCGACGCTGCGCCAATGGAAGAACGAGTTCAGATGAAGAAGTACAACCTGCTCGCCCTCACCGCCGTCCTGGCACTCGCCGGCTGCGCGACCACGTCGGGGCCCGCCGGCTCCGACGTCGCCGTGGAGTCGCGCGACAAGAAGACGGCCGTCGAGGCCAGACCGGCGCTGCCCGCGGTCATCCCGCAGGGGCCGCTGTCGGCGATCCAGCCCTCGGAGCTGAGTTCGCAGTCCGTCACGGCGCTGGAACCGCCGCCGGACCTGTGGGCGCGCATCCGCCGCGGCTTCAAGATGCCCGACCTCGAGAACGACCTCGTGCGCCGGCACGAGCAGTGGTATTCCTCGCGGCCGGACTACATCGAGCGCATGACCGACCGCTCGCGCAAGTACCTGTTCCACATCGTCGAGGAACTGGAGCGGCGCAACATGCCCACCGAGCTGGCGCTGCTGCCCTTCATCGAGAGCGCGTTCAACCCGCAGGCGGTCTCCAGCGCGCGGGCCGCCGGCATGTGGCAGTTCATGCCCGCGACCGGCAAGGACTTCGACCTGAAGCAGAACTTCTTCCGCGACGACCGCCGCGACGTGCTCGCTTCCACGCGCGCCGCGCTGGACTACCTGCAGAAGCTGCACGGCATGTTCGGCGACTGGCACCTGGCACTGGCGGCGTACAACTGGGGCGAAGGCAACGTGGGCCGCGCGGTCCAGCGCAACCAGCGCGCCGGCCGCGAGGCGGGCTACACCGACCTGCACATGCCGGACGAGACCCGCAACTACGTGCCCAAGCTGCAGGCCGTCAAGAACATCGTGCTGAACCCGGAGCAGTTCCGCGCCGAACTGCCCCTGATCGACAACCACCCGTACTTCCAGACCGTCACCCTCAGCCGCGACATGGATGTCGAACTGGCGGCCCGGCTGGCGGACGTGAAGCTCGACGACTTCAAGGCGCTGAACCCGCAGTTGAACCGGCCCGTGATCCTGGCGGCGGGCACGCCCCAGATCCTGCTGCCCTGGGACAACGCCACCGTCTTCAAGCGCAACTTCGACGCGTACAGCGAAGGCAAGTACGCCACGTGGACCGCGTGGAGCGCGCCTTCCACCATGTCGGTGGCCGAAGCGGCCCGCCGCGTGGGCATGAACGAGAACGAGCTGCGCACCGTCAACAGCATCCCGCCGCGCATGTTGATCAAGGCGGGCTCGGTGCTGATCGTGCCGCGCCGCGGCGCCGGCCAGCACGACGTCGCGAGCCACGTGGCCGACAACGGGCAACTGAGCCTCGCACCCGAGATCGTCACCCGCCGCACGGTGGTGCGCGCCGGCAAGCGCGACACGGTGCTCAGCATCGCGCGCCGCTACCGGCTCAGCGCGGCGCAGGTGGCGAGCTGGAACGACGTGGGGACCTCTGCCGCCTTCCGCGCGGGCCAGCAGGTGGTGCTGCACCTGCCGGTGCGCGGCGGCCACCGGATGGCGGTGCGCGTTCCGGGCGAGACCGTGAAGCAGGTTTCCACCCGCGGCGGCGCCAAGCCGGTGCCGCGCCGCGGCCCGGCCAAGGCGAAGAAGCGCCGCTGAGGCAGGCGGCGGCGGCCCGCGTGAAGCCGCCATGTCCCGATGCAACGGCCTCATCCCGTTGCAGGACGACTCCGACGATTGCTGCCGCTGCGCTCCGATGCCGGGGGCGCGGCGCAGGCCCGACAGTGGGTTCATTCAATCCCAGGAGCTACACATGCAACGCAAGCCTCTTCTCGCCGCCGCCTTCGCGGCCGTCCTGATGGGTTTCGGTGCCGCCGCCCAGGCGCAGTACACCGCGATCGTCTCCACCGCCCCGCCGCCGCCGCGCTACGAGGTCGTGCCGGCCCCGCGCGTGGGCTGGGTCTGGGCACCCGGCCACTACGAGTGGCGCGGCAACGAGTACGTGTGGGTGGAAGGCCACTGGATGCGTGACCGCGTGGGCTACGAGTACCGGGAGCCGCGCTGGGTGCAGCGCGCCGACGGCAGCTGGATCCTGGTGGGCGACAACTGGGAGCGGCGCATGGCCGAACGCCAGGAGCGCCGCGA
>DASWUI010000497.1:0-3233 GCA_036401715.1 Ramlibacter sp.
GTGGTGGACGACAACGCCGACTTCACTTCCTACCTGGCCTTCCGCGAGCGCACGCAGGTGCCGCACCGCCCGCGCGACGTGCGCGAGCGCTATCTGCTGGAGGTGAAGGACGCCCGCGGCCGCCCGGTGGGGGACGCGGAAGTCGCCGTGCAGGCGGCCAGCGGCTACGCGATGTGGGCGCGCACGGACACCGGCGGCCGGGCCTGGCTGCACCCCAACGCCTTCGACGCGGGCGGCTCCGGCCGCTACGACGTTCTGGTGCGCAAGGACGGCCGGCAGGCCTGGGGGCGGCTCACCCGCGGGCAGAAGAGCGCGGTCGAAGTGATGCTCGACGCGCCGCCGGCCGCCGCCCGCGCGCGCCTGGACCTGGTGTTCCTGGTCGACGCCACCGGCTCCATGGCCGACGAGATCGACAAGCTCAAGGCCACGCTGCGCACCATCACCGCCGAAGTCGCGAGCCTGCCGAGCCGGCCCGACATCTGCCTGGGCCTGGTGGCCTATCGCGACCGCGGCGACGCCTTCCTGGTGCGCAGCCACGACTTCACCAACGACGTCGGCGGCTTCCTGCGGCACGCGCTCTACCCGCTGCGGGCCGCGGGCGGCGGCGACTACCCGGAGGCGATGAACGAGGCGCTGCACGAGACGGTGCACCAGCTCAGCTGGCGCGGCAGCGGCACGACCCGGATGGTGATCCTGCTGGCCGACGCGCCGCCGCACCTGGACCACGGCGCGCCGCACTACGACGAGGACATGCTTGCCGCGCTCGGCAAGGGCATCCAGGTGTTCGGCGTGGGCGCCAGCGGGCTGGACCGGCAGGGCGAATTCATCCAGCGGCAGATCGCCCAGTACACCGGCGGCAAGTTCGTGTTCCTCACCTATGCGCACGCGGACCGCCCCGGCAGCGGCCCCGGCCGCGAGACGGTGCACGACGTGCGCGACTACTCGGTGGACACGCTGGACCGGCTGGTCGTGCGTCTGGTGGCCGAAGAGCTTGCGAAAGCGGGCCGGGCTGGCAACTGAGCGCGAGCTTCGATATATAATGGCGGGCTTGGCGCTTTAGCTCAGTTGGTTAGAGCGACGGAATCATAATCCGCAGGTCCGGGGTTCGAGTCCCTGAAGCGCCACCAGAATCCCAAACCCGCATGGAGCCCCGGCCCCTGCGGGTTTTTGCTTGCCGCGTTGACAGCGCCCGCCCTGTCGAGCAAAGTGACCGTCGCAGGCCCTCCCCACAGCCTCTGGATCCACACCATGAACCGCTGGACACGCACCGCCCTCGCGGGCTTCGCCCTCGCCGCCACCGCCGCCTCGGCGCAGGTGAGCTCCATCCGCAACGCACCCAGGGACGTCAAGCCGGCCATCATCGCCGTCAGCGCCACGCCGCCGATCATCACGGTCGACGCCAAGGCCGACCGCTTCTCGCCCGGGGCGCGCATCAAGGACCGCGACGAGCGCCTGGTCCTCACCGGCACCCTCGCCGGCAAGTCCGTCTACACCGTGTACCGGCGCGATGCCGCCGGGCTGGTGCACGAGGTCTGGCTGCTCAACGAGGAGGAGTTCCGCAAGCTGGGAGGCACCAGCGCCGACCTCGGCAACCCCGAGGGCTACAAGCGCTTCGCCGAACTGCTGGACCTGATCTGGGCCAACCGCTGGCTGCTGCTGGGAAGGTGAGCGAAGCCATGAAAAAGGTCTACATCAAGACCTTCGGCTGCCAGATGAACGAGTACGACTCGGACAAGATGGCGGACGTGATGAACGCGGCGCAGGGCTACGAGCCCACGCAGGACCCGGAGCAGGCGGACCTGATCCTGTTCAACACCTGCTCGGTGCGCGAGAAGGCGCAGGAGAAGGTGTTCTCCGACCTCGGGCGCGTCAAGCACCTGAAGAAAAAGGGCGTGCTGATCGGCGTGGGCGGCTGTGTCGCCAGCCAGGAGGGCGCGGCCATCATCGAGCGCGCGCCCTACGTGGACGTCGTGTTCGGCCCGCAGACGCTGCACCGCCTGCCGGAGCTGCTCGCGCAGCGCGAGCGCCAGCGCCGGCCGCAGGTGGACATCAGCTTCCCGGAGATCGAGAAGTTCGACCACCTGCCGCCGGCGCGCGTGGACGGCGCCTCCGCCTTCGTGTCCATCATGGAAGGCTGCTCCAAGTACTGCAGCTATTGCGTGGTGCCGTACACGCGCGGCGAGGAAGTCTCGCGTCCCTTCGACGACGTGCTGACCGAGATCGCCGGCCTGGCGGACCAGGGCGTCAAGGAAGTGACGCTGCTCGGGCAGAACGTGAACGCGTACCGCGGGAAGATGGGCGATACCTCCGGGATCGCCGACTTCGCGCTGCTGATCGAGTACGTCGCCGAGATCCCCGGCATCGCGCGCATCCGCTACACGACCAGCCACCCCAACGAGTTCACGCAGCGGCTGGTGGACGTCTACGCGAAGGTGCCGCAGCTCGTGAGCCACCTGCACCTGCCCGTGCAGCATGGCAGCGACCGCATCCTGATGGCGATGAAGCGCAACTACACCGCCGTGGAGGACAAGAGCACCATCCGCAAGCTGCGCGCGGTGCGCCCGCAGATCTCGCTGTCGAGCGACTTCATCGTCGGCTTCCCCGGCGAGACCGAGGCGGACTTCGCGAAGATGATGAAGCTGGTGGAGGACGTCGGCTACGACGCGAGCTTCTCCTTCATCTTCAGCCCGCGCCCCGGCACGCCGGCGGCGGCGCTGCCGGACGACACGCCGCACGAAGTCAAGCTCAGGCGGCTGCAGCACCTGCAGGCGGTGCTGGAGGAGAACGTGCGCCGCATCAGCGACAGCCGCGTGGGCACGGTGCAACGCATCCTGGTCGAAGGCCCGTCGCGCAAGGATCCCAACGAGCTGATGGGCAGGACCGAGTGCAACCGCATCGTCAACTTCGCCGGCCCGGCCCGGCTGGTGGGGCAGATGGTGGACGTCACCATCACGCAAGCGCTGCCGCACTCGTTGCGCGCGCAGGTGCTGACGCAGGAGGCGGTGCTCGCCTGAGCGCGCGGTGCGCGGCGCCGCGGACGCGGACAGAAAAAAGGCGGCCACGACGGCCGCCTTTTTCATTGTTCCATACGCCTGCTCATCAAAAGTTTGTTGCAAATGTAGTTGTTGTTTTTTGCGCGCGCCCCTTGCGTTCGCCCCACGGGTTCGAGTCGTCTCCCCATACTTCGCAGCTCGTTCATTTGGGAGCTAACGTGAAAACGAAAGAAACCTCAT
>DASWUI010000498.1:0-1904 GCA_036401715.1 Ramlibacter sp.
GGCAAGAACTACATGGCGCTGGAACTGCCCAACGCCAAGCGCCAGGCGATCAAGCTGTCCGAGATCCTGGGCTCGCACGTGTACAACGAGGCGAAGTCGCAGCTCACGCTGGGCCTGGGCAAGGACATCGTCGGCAATCCGGTCGTGGCCGACCTGGCGAAGATGCCGCACGTGCTGGTGGCCGGCACGACCGGCTCGGGCAAGTCGGTGGGCATCAACGCGATGATCCTCAGCCTGCTGTACAAGGCGGAAGCGCGCGACGTGCGGCTGCTGATGATCGACCCCAAGATGCTGGAGATGTCCGTCTACGAGGGCATCCCGCACCTGCTGGCGCCGGTGGTCACCGACATGAGGCAGGCCGCCAACGGCCTGACCTGGTGCGTCGCGGAGATGGAGCGGCGCTACAAGCTCATGTCCAAGCTGGGCGTGCGCAACCTGGCCGGCTACAACCACAAGATCGACGAGGCGAAGGCGAGGGGCGAATTCGTCTACAACCCCTTCAGCCTGACGCCGGAGAGCCCGGAGCCGCTGGAGCGCCTGCCCTACATCGTGGTGGTGATCGACGAACTGGCCGACCTGATGATGGTGGTCGGCAAGAAGATCGAGGAACTGATCGCACGGCTGGCGCAGAAGGCGCGCGCGGCGGGCATCCACCTGATCCTTGCGACGCAGCGGCCCAGCGTGGACGTGATCACCGGCCTGATCAAGGCGAACATCCCCACCCGCATCGCCTTCCAGGTATCGAGCAAGATCGACAGCCGCACGATCCTCGACCAGATGGGTGCGGAGGCCCTGCTCGGCATGGGCGACATGCTGTACATGGCCAGCGGCACCGGACTGCCCGTGCGCGTGCACGGGGCCTTCGTGAGCGACGAGGAAGTGCACCGCGTGGTCGGCTACCTCAAGGAGCAGGGCGAGCCGAACTACATCGAGGGCGTGCTGGAAGGCGGCACGGTCGACGGGGAGGACGGCGTGCCCGGCGGCGGGGAAGGAGGTGTCAGCGGAGAGGCCGACCCGCTGTACGACCGCGCCGTCGAGGTGGTCCTCAAGAACCAGAAGGCGAGCATCTCGCTGGTGCAGCGGCACCTGGCCATCGGCTACAACAAGGCGGCCAACCTCCTCGAAGCGATGGAAAAGGCCGGGCTGGTGAGCGCGATGAACGCGCGCGGCCAGCGTGAAATCCTGGTGCCCGGCCGTCAGGACTAACGATCCGTAACGAACTTCGGCGCCGTGGGGCCACCCAACGGAAAATGTCGTGTTGGGAGAACCTCATGAAGAAACTGTTCGCTACGTTCGCACTGTCCGCCCTCGCCGCGGCCGCCCACGCCGGGGCCATGGAGAGCCTGGAGAACTTCGTCCGCAGCGCCAAGAGCGGCCGCGCCGAGTTCACGCAGGTGATCACCGCGCCGGCACGCGATGGCCAGGCGGCGCGCACCAAGAATTCCAGCGGCACCTTCGAGTTCCAGCGGCCGAACCGCTTCCGCTTCGAATACCGCAAGCCCTTCGAGCAGACCATCGTGGCCGACGGCCAGACGCTGTGGCTGCACGACAAGGACCTGAACCAGGTGAGCCAGCGCAAGCAGGCCAGGGTGCTCGGCTCCACGCCGGCGGCCCTGATCGCCTCGGCGCCGGACCTGGAGACCCTCAAGCGCGATTTCGAGCTGCAGGCGCTGCCGGACCAGAACGGGCTGCAGTGGGTGCAGGCCACGCCGAGGCAGAAGGAAGGCCAGCTCACGAACATGAAGGTGGGCTTCCGCGGCGACCAGCTCGCGGCGCTGGACATCCTCGACAGCTTCGGCCAGCGCTCGCTGCTGACGTTCAACGGGATGCAGGTGAATACGGCCGTGAGCGCCGATGCGTTCCGCTTCACGCCGCCCAAGGGCGCGGACGTCGTCCAGGCGCCG
>DASWUI010000499.1:0-8501 GCA_036401715.1 Ramlibacter sp.
CTCGCGCTCGACGCGAACGGCCGCATCCTCGCGCTGCGCCTGCGCACGCTGGCCAACGTGGGCGCGTATGCGACCGCCACCGGCATGGTGATCCCGATGGTGGTGGGCCCCTGGGTGCAGACCAGCGTGTACGACGTGCCGCTGATCGACTTCCACATCCGCTGCGTGATGACCAACACGGCCTCGACGGCGGCCTACCGCGGCGCCGGCCGGCCGGAGGCGATCTTCATCATGGAGCGCCTCATGGACGAGGCCGCGCGCCAGACCGGCATCGACCGCATCGAACTGCGCCGGCGCAACTTCGTGCGGCCGCAGCAGATGCCCTACAAGAACGCGATGGGGCAGGTGTACGACGTCGGCGAGTTCGAGAAGATCATGGACGAGGGCCTGGACCTGGCCGACTGGAGCGGCTTCGAGAAGCGCTACGCGCAGAGCAAGGCCGCGGGCAAGCTGCGGGGCCTGGGCATCTCCACCTTCCTCGAGTGGACCAGCGGCAATGTCTACGAGGAGCGCGTGACGGTGGAGGTGAAGGCCGACGGCGTGATCGAGGTCTTCTCCGCCGTCAACCAGATGGGGCAGGGCATCGCCACCACGCTGGCCCAGCTGGTGGTGGACGTGTTCGGCGTGCCGATCGACAAGGTGCGCGTGGTGCTGGGCGACACGGACCGCGGCGACGGCTTCGGCAGCGCCGGGTCGCGGTCGCTGTTCACGGGCGGCTCGGCGCTGCACCTGGGGGCGGAGAAGACCCTGGACACGGCACGCGAGCTGGCGGCGAAGTCGCTGGAAGCCTCGCCGGCCGACCTGGACTACGCCGCCGGCCGATTCAGCGTGAAGGGAACCGACGTCGGCATCGACCTGTTCGCGCTGGCAGCGAAGCAGCCGGGACAGCACATCTTCACCGACCACACCAGCGCGGTGGCGGGCCCGAGCTGGCCCAACGGCTGCCATGTGAGCGAAGTGGAGATCGACCCGGCCACGGGCGCCGTGCAGGTGGTGCGCTATTCCAGCGTCAACGACGTCGGCCGGGTGGTGAACCCGATGATCGTGCGCGGCCAGCTCGACGGCGGCGCGGTGCAGGGCATCGGCCAGGCCCTGATGGAGTACATGGCCTACGACCCGCAAAGCGGCCAGCCGGTCACCGGCAGCCTGATGGACTATGCGGCGCCGCGCGCGGACGTGGTGGCCTGCGAGTTCGTGAACGAGATGAACGAGACGGTGCCCTGCAAGAACAATCCGCTGGGCGTCAAGGGCGTCGGCGAGCTGGGCACCATCGGCGCCGCCCCGAGCGTGGTGAACGCGGTGGCGGACGCGCTGGCGCGGGCGGGGAGGAAGGATGCGGCGCGGCAGCTGCAGATGCCGCTGACGCCGGCCAAGGTGTGGGGGATGTTGAACGGTTGAGGGGCTTGCCGGGGTTCGCCTGCGGCGCATCCCGCCTACGGAACGCGTGGCCCGGCCATCCCGTCGCGGTATCCGCAGGTCGTGGTGAGCGGCGCAGCCCGAACCGCGACACCGACTCAGCGCAGCGACAACTCGGCCTCGCCCTCGTACTCCCGCGCCGGCGGCTCGAAGCCGTAGAACCCGAACTTCATCCGCGGCATCCGCCCGCTGATCAGTTCGGCCATCGCCTTGCCCGACCCGGCGCCGTGCGTCCAGCCCAGGGTGCCGTGCCCCGCGTTCACCCACAGGCCGCCCACCTTCGTGCGCCCGATGTACGGAATGTTCGTCGGGGTCGCCGGCCGCAGCCCGGTCCAGAACTGCGGGTCGCCGCCTTCTTCCGGCAGGCGCGTGTCGCACACGCCCGGCAGCACCTTCTCGATGCGCTGCGCCAGCATGCGGCAGCGGTCCTGCGCCAGCTGCGAGTCCAGGGTCGCGTCGTAGCCCGACACCTCGATGGTGCCCGCCACGCGCAGCTCGTCGCCCAGGCGGCTCATCGCCACCTTCACTTCGTCGTCGATGCTGCTCACGAAAGGCGCGTCGGCCGGCTTCTTCAGCTTGAAGGTCGCGCTGTAGCCCTTGCCGGGATAGATCGGCAGGTCCACGCCCACCTGGCGCAGCAGGGGGGCGGTGTAGGAACCGCAGGCGACGACCACTTCGTCGGCCTTCAGGCGCTGCACGATGCCCGTGTCGCGGTTGCGGATGCGCACCGCCGCGAGGGCGCCGCCGGAGGTCTCCAGCCGCTCGACGTCCTGGCCGAACAGGAACTGCACCCCGCGCGCGGCGCACAGCTGGGCCAGCTTCTGCGTGAACACGCGTGCATCGCCGCTTTCGTCGCTGGCGGTATAGGTGCCGCCGACGATGCCGTCGAAGTTGCGGAAGGCCGGCTCGATGGCGAACAGCTCCTCCCGGCTCACCACCTTGCGGTCCACGCCGTACCTCTGCATCAGTTCGGCGGCGACGCCCGCGTCCTCGAAGGACTTCGGGTCGGTGTAGAAGTGCGCGATGCCGCGCTCCAGGCGGTTGTATTCGATGCCGGTGGCGGCGACGACGTCCTTCAGGGCGGCGTGGCTGTACGCGCCCAGCGCGACCAGCTGCTGCACGTTGCGCTCGAAGGCCGCGTCGTTGCACTGGCCCAGGAACTGCAGGCCCCAGCGCCACTGCTGCCAGTCCAGCTGAGGCCGGAACAGCAGGGGCGCGTCGTTGCGGAACATCCACTTGAGCAGCTTGGCCGGCGCCTGGCGGTTGGCCCAGGGTTCGCAGTAGCTGACGGAGATCTGCGCCGCGTTGGCGAAGCTGGTCTCGAGCGCGGCGTCGCGCTGGCGATCCACCACGATGACTTCATGGCCGCGTTCGGCGAGGTGCCACGCGGTGCTGATGCCGATGATGCCGGCGCCCAAAACGAGTGTCTTCATGAGGACCGCAGTTTGGGGCTGCTGGTCCCAATTCAAAAGCCAAATTAAACTGTCTGCGGCAGGATCAGGATTGCTTATATGACGACTTTCGACCCGGCCGCGCTGGAAGCGCTCGCCGCCATCGTGGAAGAAGGCGGTTTCGAGCGCGCCGCGCAGCGGCTCCACATCACCCAGTCCGCGGTATCGCAGAGGCTGCGCGCGCTGGAAGCGCAGGTGGGCACCGTGCTGATCGTGCGCAGCCGCCCGCTCAAGCCCACCTCCGCCGGCCACCTGCTGCTGAAGCACACCCGGCAGCTGAGGCTGCTGCGCGCCGACCTCGAACGCGACCTGCGCGACCTCGCGCCCAGCTCGGCCGGCGGCACCCGCGAGGAAGAGCGCATCTCGCTGGCCATCAACGCCGACAGCATCGCGACCTGGGCGCTGCCCGCGCTCAACGCGCTCGCGCGCCAGGGGCTGCCGCTGGAGATCATCACCGACGACCAGGACTTCACCCAGGAATGGCTGCGCGAAGGGCAGGTGCTCGGCTGCGTGACCACGATGAAGCAGCCGCTGCGCGGCTGCAAGGTGGTGTCGCTCGGGGCGATGCCGTACGTGGCCGTGGCGCAGGCCGATTACGCGCGCGAACGCCTCGGCGGCGCGTTGAGCGCGCACAACTTTCGCGACACGCCCTTCATCGCCTTCAACCGCAAGGACGACATGCAGGCGGAGTTCGTCGGCAAGGCCTTCGGCCTCAGGCGCGTGTCGCTGCACCAGCTGTTCGTGCCGAGCTCCGAAGGCCAGGTGCGCGCGGTGCTGGCGGGCTGGGGCGTGAGCGTGGTGCCCGAGCTGCTGGTGCGCGGGCTGGTTGCGCAGGGCGAACTGGTGAACGTGGCGCCGAAGGCGAGCGTGCCGGTCCAGCTGTACTGGCACTGCTGGAACCTGGACTCGGTGGTGCTGGACCAGCTGACGTCCGCGCTGACGCAGGCGGCGGCCGGGGCGCTCAGCCCCGCGTGAACGGCTTCAGCGCGGCGCGGTCGCGCCGTGCGGGAAGTGGCCGTCGAAGGTGAAGCCCAGGCCGTCCGGATTGGCCAGCGCCAGCAGGACGGCGGCCAGGACGGCCACGATCCATGCGAGGGTCTGCGTCCAAAGCGGCTTCATGGCGGGCTCCCTGCGCACGGTGTGCGCGCGTGCAGGGAAGTGTGCGCCAGCGATGCGAAAGGCAGGCGTCCAACATGTAAAGCCCCTGCCGCAAATGTGCCGGAATGCTGGCGCGCCTCGTCTCCCTGCGCCGCTGCCTGTGCGCGGCTTAGGGTGGCCGCTTACGCGGGCAGCAAGTCGCCGGCCGCGGGCACGCGTGCGTGTTCCGCGCCGGTGCCGAAAGCGCCGGCGAGCATCCGTGCGTACAGGTCCGGATGCACCACCGGGTTGCAGTTCATCTCGAGGAACCACGCGTCTCCTGCGCTGTCCACCATGGCATCGAGCGTGTAGTACGCGGGGCCGTGCTGCGCGTCGGGCGGAATGGCGTGCGCCAGCTGCCTGGCGGCATCGGCGAACTGCTGCACCAGCCGCCGATCGCGCATGCGCCCGAGCAGGTTCGGGTTCCCGTGGCCCTCGTCCGCGTAACGGGAGCCGTAGCGGAATTCGATGAGCACTTGCCTGCCGCGCGGCAGCACCTCGTCGAGGGAGCCGATGCCGCAGCAGCGCACGAGCCGCTCGACGAGGCCCCAGTCGTGCCCGGTGCCCGCCGGCTCGCCGAGCGCCAGCACGTGGTCGCGCACGCTCGCCTGGCCGTCGCCGGTGACGGTCCCCGGCGGCTCCAGGTGCAGCGCGAGGCATTCGCCGCCCCAGCACCAGGCCTTGGCGATCAGGCCGACGATGAAGTTCTCGTAGTACTCGCCCGGCCGCAGCTGGTGGGCGGGATCGTCGGGGTCGTATGCGAGGAAGGGGCCGCGCATGCCTTCGCCGAAGGACGAGGCGTCGTGCTTGACCAGGAAGGGACCCTGGATGCGCCCGGGATCGAAGCAGGCGGCAGGCGTGGCGATCCCGCGCTCGATGGCATGGCGCTTGAAGGCCGACTTGCTGGTCGCCAGCGGCCATTGGCGGATCGCGTAGGGGGACCAGCCGGCGAAGCCGGCCGTGCCGGGCACCAGCACCGGCGTGTAGACCAGGCGCCCGTGCATGCGCGCCACGAACTTGGGCGGCCACCGGGTCTCGCGGCCGTCCTTCAGGAGGCACAGCCCGTAGTCCGAGAGCTGCACGGTGGCGACCGCGCCGCTGCTCTCGGCCGCCAGCCGCACGGCGCCGGCGTGGGCGAGGAAGCTGGTGATGTAGCTCACGTCAGGCGCTCGCCGCGGCCAGGCGGATCGTGCGGCGCGCGCGGGGGCGCCGGATGTCGCCGCCGATGCGCTCCAGGTGCAGGCCGGTGAGGCTGCGGATCACCCCGGCGAGGATCGCGAGGTTGAAGCGGTACTCGTTCTCGCAGGACTGCGCGAAGTGCGCGCCTTCCAGGAACATGCAGCTGCCCTTGCACAGCTGCACGACCGGGCAGTGCCTGCATCCCTCGCGGTGCGACCAGTGCGTCGCCGTGTCCAGCCGCACCGCGTCCATCTCCTCCGCGTGGCCGATCCGGTGGCGTCCCTTCGCCCCGGTGTTCTGGCAGGTCATCACGTTGCCCTTCAGGTCCACCGCCAGCTGGTCGGGGTCGTCCATGCCGCACTTCTGCCCGAGCGCCCGCGCCGGCCGCTCCTGCTGCAGCGAGGCCACGAAGTCGCGTGCCCGCTCGCGCAGGCCCCGGTAGCGCAGCGCTTCCCCGCTGGCGAAACCTTCGACGATGCTGTCGTGCAATTGGCGGTAGGCGGCCTCGCTCCACTGTCCGGCGCCGTGCAGCGCGTGGTCGTCGTAGACCGAGACGATGCCTTCGACGTCGAGCGTCACGCCTTCGTCTTCCACGTGCTTCCGGATCCACGCGCCGGTGGCGGCGACGTCCGCGTTCTCCGGCGTCAGGACCACGACGAAGGACACGCGCCGCCCGCCGCGCCGCACCAGTTCGCGCAGCCAGTGCGCGCGCCGCGGGTCGGCGAAGGGATCGGGTCCGCGCAGGTGCTGGCCCGGGCCGTCGTGCGACACGCCCACGTACAGCCCCCACTGCACCAGGAAGTCGACGATCTCCTCGTCCAGCAGGCTGCCGTTGGTGATCAGCGCCAGCTCCGCGCCGGGAAAGCGCTCGCGCAGCACCGGCACCAGCCGCCGCAGCTTGGCGAAGTACAGCAGCGGCTCGCCGCCCCAGAACTCGATGCGCCCGGGCGCGCCCTGCAGCCAGCGCGGCAGCGCCGCGAGGAACTGGTCGGCGTCGGCGGTGCGCGTGAGGGTCGCGTCGGGCGCGTGCGAGGCCTGGCTGCAGTAGCTGCAGCCGTAGTTGCAGCGCATCCCCAGCTGGATCTTGAGCGTGCGCACCTGGCGTGACTTGCGCGCGGGCGCGCCGGGCGACACCGCCTCGGCGGGCGCGAACGCCTCCGGCCGCACGTCCGCCAGCAGGGGCGTGCCGGCTTCGTCGGTCAGTTCGCTGGTGTGCGGCCGGTAGCGCAGCCGCACCGGCTCGCCCGCGGCGTTGCGGCAGTCCAGCGTGAACACCGGGCCCGCGGCAGCCGCGGTCACTCGGCCTGGCCGCCGCGCACGGCGGCCTCCCGGCGCGTCCTGTCGAACCTGGCGATGCCGCAGCCGCAATCGCAGTTGCTGGTGCTGCAGCCCTCCACCGCCGTTTCCGCGCTGTCCGCGCGCATGAACGGGATGTCCTCGGTCCGCACGGACCAGGTGAAGCCCCGCCGGGCCGGCCCCGCGGGGTGCGGGGAGTTCTCTTGCGCTGTCTTCATGGTGTCTCCTAGGTGAACGGGTGGACGAGGTGGGCGGCAGCGCGCATGCGCGTGCCGGCGACGCGGCGTGCGGCGCGGAATGCGGGCATGCCGCCCGGATGCACGCCGTGGTGGAACCAGATCGGCAGCAGGCCGGGGACCACGGCCCGCACCACATGCAGCGGCACGCGGCCCTGCCGGATGGCGGCTCCGGGCGGCGTCAGGTCGACCGCGATCAGCTGGAGGGCGCGCGCCGCCAGGCGCAGCTTCAGTGCCTCCCAGTCGCGGCAGAACGGGTG
Source organism: Ramlibacter sp. (assembly GCA_036401715.1). Taxonomy (GTDB): domain Bacteria; phylum Pseudomonadota; class Gammaproteobacteria; order Burkholderiales; family Burkholderiaceae_C; genus Ramlibacter. The sequence continues at coordinate 6,976 of DASWUI010000499.1, forward strand.
CTGCGCAACCGCGAAGCTTTCCGTGGCGGGGCCGGCGGCAAGGAAGTCGGCGTTGCGGAAGAAGCGCGGCGACTGGTAGAAGCGGTCGATGTCGGACAGCGAGTGCACCCGTCGGGCGCTGGCCAGGGGCTCGGCCGGCGCCGCCAGCGCGTGCGCGGCGCGGCCCTCCGCCTCGTCCAGCGCCTTCGCCAGCGCCTGCTCGGGATCGAAGGCGGCGGCGGCGGTGACGGCCGTGAAGGCGCGCGCCTGCGCCTGCAGGAACACCGTGTACACCGGCACGAAGTCATCCGCCACCTGCGCGACCGCCACGCGGTGGCCCGCCGCGGCGAGGCCGTCGATGCGCGCGCGGGCCGCGGCGGGCAGGCTGGCGGGGTCGGTGAGGATGGGCGGGCGGCGTCCGACCCAGACGCGCAGGAAGGCGTCACGTTCCAGCAGTTCCAGCGCCCCCCGGCACAGGGCACCTTCGGCATCCGTCCAGGCAGCCACGCCGGAGGTACTGGTGTTCGTGTAGGCCTTGGCCCGGTGCTCGCGCGGCAAGGCGCCGAGCGCGTGAACGCAGTCGGCCAGCAGCCAGACCTCCCGGCCGGACTGGACGTCCATGCCCTGGCGCCACAGGTAGGGCGAGCGGCGGGAAAAGGGCGCGAGCGGGAAACCGGCTGCCGCGTACTGGTGCCTGGCATAGGCGACGATGCGGCACGGGTCGACCACCTGATCGAGTTCGCCGACGCGGGCCTCCGTGCACGCGCCCAGCGTGCCCCATCCGTGCCGCTCCCAGGCTTCCGCCTCCGCCTTCACGAGTGCCAGTCGCGGGTCGCTGCTGCGCCCGCTGGCGTGGAATTCCTCGGTGCCCACGCGCACCGGACCGGCCGAGAAGGCGAAGCTGCCCGCCCCCGCCACGCGCGGGGCGGCCCGCACCGAGACCCAGCGCTCGCCGCGCGCGAGCTCGGCGTCGCGTGGCAGCGCGCGCGCACCCAGGACCAGCGCGGGCAACGCGATGCAGCGCGCGCCTTCGCCTTTTTCCGGGCGCAGGTAAGGCTGGACGAGCCGCAGGGCGAGCTCGCCGCGCAGGTCGCCGCGCACCACGGCCGCCGCCTCCAGCGCCTCGGCCATCAGCTGCGCGTTCTGCAGCGACTGCCCGGCTTCGAGCGCGCCGAACAGCGGGGCGCGGTTGCCGTACCTGCGCGCCGGCAGCGAAGCGTCGTGCACCGGCAGCACCAGCGCGGACGCGTAGGTGAGCACGCGCGGATCCACCAGCAGCTCCCACGCGGCGTCCGCGCCCGGCGTGAGCCGCTCGAACGAGCAGCCGCCTTCCAGGTGGAAGCGTGCCTCGTGCAGTCCGGGCGACAGGGGCTCGGTTCCTGCTTCCCCCGGCTGCGGCCGCAGCACGAACACGAACCAGCGCGTGCCGTGCATCCTGCTGGCCGAGGCCACCGTGCGGCGCGGACCGGTGGCGCTGCTCGCACCTGCGGCGGTGACGCCGTGCGCCGCCCACAGGATGGTGGCCAGCGCGCCGGCGCCCAGGGGCG
>DASWUI010000500.1:0-2134 GCA_036401715.1 Ramlibacter sp.
TGTTCCACGGCAGCATGCGCACGCGCGACCTGCTCCGCGCCGCCCTGCAGGCCGAGGAGACCAGCGTGCTCGATGTGGCGCTGTTCGGCCTCGGCAACCGCTTTTCCCTCGAGAAGCTCTGGCCCGAGTACAGCGCCGTCGACCTGCTCGCGCAGGCCACGCGGCTGGAGGTGCCGGTGACGCTGATGCTCGGCCGCCACGACCGCCATGTGCCCTCCGAACTGGCGCAGCGCTGGCAGTCGCTGCTGCAAGCCCCGGCCAGGCGCCTGGTGTGGTTCGAGCAGAGCGCCCACAATCCGCCGTTCGAGGAGCCCGCGCGCTTCGTCGCCGAGGTCGTCCGCGCCGCCGGCGGGGTGACCCCCTGAGGCGGGATTCGGGTTCATACAAGACAGCGCGCGCCCGCAGCCCTATCGTTTGCGGTTTTTCGCGGGCCCGGGGCGAAGCGGATCGTTACATCTTTTCCGTGCCGCGACTGTCGATCCGCACCCGGTTCGATCGTCGTGCGAAGAGGCAGGCGATGCGCCTTGCCCATCCGCATCCCGCTGCCCGCATCCAACAAGAGACATGCCAATGACTGACGAAACTTCCGGCCGGCACAGGCGCTGGTGGGCGCTCTACGTGCTGTGCCTGGGCGTGCTGATGATCGTGCTGGACACGACCATCGTGAACGTCGCCCTCCCCTCCATCCGCACGGACCTGCACTTCACGGAGACGTCGCTCGTGTGGGTGGTGAACGCCTACATGCTGACCTTCGGCGGCTTCCTGCTGCTGGGCGGGCGCCTGGGCGACCTGTTCGGCCAGCGGCGGATGTTCCTCGCGGGCATCGCCCTGTTCACCGTCGCATCGCTGGCCTGCGGCCTGGCGCCCACGCAGTTCACGCTGGTGGCGGCGCGCGCGATCCAGGGGCTCGGCGGCGCCGTGGTCTCGGCGGTGGGCCTGTCGCTGATCATGACGATGTTCACCGACCCCACCGAGCGGGCCAGGGCGATGGGCGTGTACGGCTTCGTGTGCGCCGGCGGAGGCAGCGTGGGCGTGCTGCTGGGCGGCGTGCTCACCACCCTGCTGGACTGGCGCTGGATCTTCCTGGTCAACCTGCCGATCGGGGTGGGCGTGGCACTGCTGTGCCGCGCGCTGATCGCACCCGGCGGGCGCGACCGCAAGCGCGCGCTCGACTGGGCCGGCGCGACCCTCGTCACCCTGGCCCTGCTGCTGGCCGTGTACGCGGTGGTCAACGCGAACGAAGCGGGCTGGACCTCGGCGCGGACGCTGGGCCTGCTCGCGGCCTCGCTGGTGCTGGGCGGCGTGTTCATCGCGGTCGAGGCGAGGATCGCGCAGCCGCTGGTGCCGCTGGGCCTCTTCCGGCGCCGCAACGTGGTCATCGCGAACGTGTCGGGCGTGCTGTGGGCCGCCGCGATGTTCGCCTGGTTCTTCATGTCGGCGCTGTACATGCAGCTGGTGCTGGGGTACACGCCCATGCAGGTCGGCCTGTCCTTCCTTCCGGGCAACCTGATCATGGCCTTCATGTCGCTGGGCGCCTCGGCGCGCATCGTGGTGCGCTGGGGCATCCGCGGCCCCTTCGCCGCCGGCCTGCTGATCGCCGCCTGCGGCCTGGCGCTGTTCGCGCGCGCGCCCGCCGACGGCAGCTTCCTGGTGGACGTGTTCCCTGCCATGGTGCTGCTGGGCATAGGCGCGGGGATCGCCTTCAACCCCATGCTGCTGGCCGCGATGAGCGACGTCCGCCCCGACGATGCGGGCCTCGCGTCGGGGGTGGTGAACACCTCGTTCATGATGGGCGGCGCGCTGGGGCTCGCCGTGCTCGCGAGCCTCGCCGCGGCGCGCACCGCGCAGGTGCAGGCCGACGGCGCGAGCGAGGCGATCGCCTTGAACGCCGGCTACCAGCTGGCCTTCCTCTGTGGCGCGCTGTTCGCCGCGGGGACGGCCTTGCTGGGCTGGCTCGCCCTGCGGGTGCCGCGGTTACCGTCGCAGGTGCAGGCCGTGGATGGAATGAGCTGAGCCCATGGCAAGCGCGCCGGCATCCGCAGCGAGCGAGCGCCTCTACGTGCGGCTCGACGACGATCCCCTCTACGCGCCGGAGACGAGCGTGCCCTTCGGCACGCTGCGCGAGTTCGCCGTC
>DASWUI010000501.1:0-1909 GCA_036401715.1 Ramlibacter sp.
GCTCCAGGCGTTCTCGCGGAAGAAGAAGACCTGCCAGTCCTGCAGGGGGCCGATGGCCACTTCCTGCCGCCGCATCGCGTCGCTCGGCTTCTGCGACCACAGGTCGACTTCCTGCCAGGCCGCCTCGAGCTCGCCGCGCGAGAGCACGGGCGGCGACTCCCAGCGCAGCCACTGGCCCTCGCGGCGGGTCCAGCCGACCACCCGCACGCCGTCGGCGGGCGCCAGGCCGCTGCGGCGCGTCAGGCGCAGCACCCGGCCGTTCCATTCCATGGCCGGCGTCGGCGGGAAGGCGTCCACCGCCTCGAGGTCGGCGGCCCACTGCGCCAGGCCGGTCTGCAGCGCCAGCACCTCGTCGGCGCGCGCCTCGGTCTGCTGGCGCGCCCGCATCATGCCGTCCAGGCCCTGCCAGCTGAGGGAGGCGAGCAGCGCCAGCGCGAACAGCGACACCAGCAGTTCGACCAGGGTGAAGCCGCGCGCGCGCCGCATCAGAACCGTCCCATCACCGTGGACAGGCGCAGCAGCGGCACGGCGTTCGCCAGCACCTGGGCATCGACGCGCCGGAAGTTCGGGTTGGGCGTGGGCGAGACCTTCAGGCGGACCACGAAGGCCAGGCCGGCCTGCTCGCAGGCTTCGTCGCCCTCGCCCACGGGGGGCAGCTGGCGCGCGAGCTTCAGGCGCACCAGCTCGTTCTCGGCGCACAGGTGCGCCAGCAGCATGTCGCTCTGGCGCTGCGCGTTGGCCGTCAGGGCGGCGCTGGCCTGCAGGCCGGCCACCAGCGCGATCGCCACGATGCCGAGGGCCACCAGCACCTCGATCAGCGTGAAGCCGCGCGCGTGCTTCATGGCTGCGGCGCGACCGCGAACGGCCGCACGCCGTCGGTGGCGATGCGCAGGGTGCGCTCGGGATGCGCGGCGCTGGTCAGCACGACCTCCTGCCGGCCGATCACCGGCTCGGGCCCGAGCACCAGCACGCCGCGTCCCACCACCCGCGTATCGGCCGCCAGCCAGTTCTGCGGGAGCGTGTCGCGCGGCAGGCCATCGAAGCGGAAGCCCTCCTCGGCGGCCACCCAGCGCACCGGCTGGCCGGTCATGCGCGAACGGGCACGGCCGGATTCGAGCAGGGCGGCCAGCCGCTGCGCGTCGCGGTCCAGCGCGGCCGCGCCCGAGTCGCGCACCGCGAAGGCGACGCCGGCCGAGGCGATGGCGATGATGGACACCACCACCAGCAGCTCCAGCAGGGTGAAGCCCGCGGCCAGGCAGGCCGCCGGCGATCCGCGTGCCGCGCGTGGGCTACTGCCAGGAGCCGACGTCGGCATTCTTGCCCTCCCCGCCGGCCTGGCCGTCGGCACCGAAGGACATGACGTCGATCTCGCCCTTCACGCCGGGGTTGAGGTACTGGTAGGGCCGGCCCCAGGGGTCGTTGGGCAGCTTTTCCAGGTAGGGCTTCCAGTTCGGCGGCACCGGGCCGGCGGTGGGCCGCGCCACCAGGGCCTGCAGCCCCTGCTCGCCCGTGGGGTAGCGCTGGTTGTCCAGCTTGTACAGCTTGAGGGCCTGCACCAGGTTGTTGACGTCAGTCCTGGCGGCGGTGGCGCGCGCGTCGTCGGCGCGGTCCAGCACGTTGGGCACGATCAGCGCGGCCAGCACGCCGATGATGACCAGCACCACCATCAGCTCGATCAGGGTGAAGCCGGCGTGGACGAGGCGCGCGCGGACGCCGGCGCGCAGGCGGGAAGCGGAAGAGGACAGCATCGCTTCAATGATAATCCGCGCATGTTGACCCCGACCTACGCCCCCTGGGCGGTGCGCGGCGCGACCTTCGCGTTGTGGGCCCTGGCCGCGGGCAGCGCCGTGTTCTGGGCGCTCAAGCTCGCCGGCGGCGGGCCCGCGGTGGACGTGCCGGTGCCCCCGCC
>DASWUI010000502.1:0-3518 GCA_036401715.1 Ramlibacter sp.
GTCGCGACCGAAGAGCGCCGCCTGATCGTGGCCGACGGCGATGCGGACTTGCTCCCTCTCCCTCTGGGGGAGGGCGGGGGTGGGGACACGCGCGCCGGCACCCCCGTCGACATGCCCATGGACGTCCTCCTGGGCAAGCCGCCCAAGATGCACCGCGACGTCAGGCGCGTCGCGCGCGAGCTGCAGCCGCTGGACCTGGGCGGCGTGGACCTGCAGGACGCGGCGATCCAGGTCCTGGGCCATCCCACCGTCGCCTCCAAGCGCTTCCTCGTGACCATCGGCGACCGCACCGTCGGCGGCCTCACGCATCGCGACCAGATGGTCGGGCCCTGGCAGGTGCCGGTGGCCGACTGCGCCGTCACGCTGGCGGACTTCCAGGGCTTCGCGGGCGAGGCGATGAGCATGGGCGAGCGCACGCCGCTCGCCGCCGTCGATGCGCCCGCCTCCGGTCGCATGGCCGTGGCCGAGGCGCTCACCAACCTGCTGGCCGCCCCGATCGAGCTGCCCCGCGTGAAGCTGTCGGCCAACTGGATGGCCGCCTGCGGCGAGCCGGGCGAGGACGCCGCGCTGTACGACACGGTGCGCGCGGTCGGCATGGAGCTGTGCCCGCAGCTGGGCGTCTCCATTCCCGTCGGCAAGGACAGCCTGTCCATGCGCACGCAGTGGAGCGCGGGCGGGGAGACGAAGAAGGTCACCTCGCCGGTCAGCCTGATCGTGAGCGCCTTCGCCAGCGTGGCCGACGTGCGCGGCACGCTCACCCCGCAGCTGGAGGCCACGGAAGACACCACCCTGGTGCTCGTCGACCTCGGGCGCGGGCGCAACCGCATGGGCGGCAGCATCCTGGCGCAGGTGCTGGGCCAGCCGGGCGGCGAGGTGCCGGACCTCGACGACCCGCAGGACCTGGTGAACCTGGTCGCCGCCGTGAACGCGCTGCGCGCGCAGGGCCGCATCCTGGCCTACCACGACCGCAGCGACGGCGGCCTGTTCGCCGCCGCCTGCGAGATGGCCTTCGCCGGCCACGTGGGCGTGGCGCTCAACGTCGACCTGCTGGTCACCGAGGGCGACGGCATCAGCGACAGCCGGGCCGAGTACGGAGACGCCAAGAACTGGGCAGCGCAGGTCGGCGCGCGGCGCGAGGAACTGACGCTCAAGGCGCTGTTCAGCGAGGAACTGGGCGTGCTGCTGCAGGTGCGTACCGCCGAACGCAACGAGGTCATGCAGGTGCTGCGTGCCCACGGCCTGTCGAAGCACGCGCACTTCGTGGGCAAGACCCGCCCCGCCGATTCCGCCATCGAGGTGGGCAAGGGCGAGGTGCAGGTCTGGCGCGACACCAGGGCGGTGTTCGGCGCGAAGCTGGCCGACCTGCACCAGGTCTGGGACAGCGTGAGCTGGAAGATCTGCCAGCAGCGCGACAACCCGGCGTGCGCGGACAGCGAGCATGCGGCAGCGGGGGATCAGGCGGACCCGGGGCTGCACATCTTCCTTCCTCCCCCCCTGGGGGAGGGCTGGAGAGGGGGCAGCGCCTCCCTCAACCTCACCCGCCCCAAGGTGGCCATCCTGCGCGAGCAAGGTGTCAACTCCCACGTCGAGATGGCCTACGCCTTCACCGAGGCCGGCTTCGACGCGGTCGACGTGCACATGACCGACCTGCAGGCCGGCCGCCACGCGCTGTCCGGCTTCATCGGCGTGGTCGCCTGCGGGGGCTTCAGCTACGGCGACACGCTGGGGGCGGGCATCGGCTGGGCGCGCAGCATCACCTTCAATCCGGCCCTGTCGCAGCAGTTCCGGGACTTCTTCGCCCGGCCGGACACCTTCGGCCTGGGCGTGTGCAACGGCTGCCAGATGTTCGCCGAACTCGCGGACATCATTCCCGGCGCGCAGGCCTGGCCCCGCTTCACCACGAACCGCAGCGAGCGCTTCGAGGCGCGCCTGTCCATGGTGGAAGTGCTGGAGTCGCCCAGCCTGTTCTTCCAGGGCATGGCGGGCGCCCGCGTGCCGATCGCGGTGGCGCACGGCGAGGGCTATCCCGACTTCGCGCAGCGCGGCAACGAGGCGCAGGTGGTGCGCGCCATGCGCTTCGTGGACAACCGCGGCCAGCCGACCGAGCGCTATCCCTTCAACCCGAACGGCGGCGCCGGCGGCCTGACCGGCGTGACCACGGCCGACGGCCGCTTCACCGCGCTGATGCCGCACCCCGAGCGCGTGTTCCGCAACATCCAGATGTCCTGGACCTCCGGCGATCGCGCGGCCTTCAGCCCGTGGATGCAGATCTGGCGCAACGCGCGCAAGTGGGTGGGCTGAGGCGGGGAACGAGCGCGCCTGGCTAGGCCGGCTGCCGCACGCCGGCCGGCTCGCGCCGGCGCCAGGCCTTCTCCGCTTCCACCGCCACCCACACCAGGGAGGCGGCAGCCAGGCAGATGCCCAGCTCGCCCAGCGACAGCGGTTCGGTGCGGAACACGGGATTGAGCACCGGCAGGTAGATCGTCGCCATCTGCAGCAGGAAGGTGAGCAGCACCGCCAGCAGCAGCGGCAGGTTGGTGCGCAGCCCCAGGCGCCACAAGGGCGTGGACTCGGAGCGGATCGCCAGCACGTGCGCCATCTGTCCCAGCGTGAGCACGGTGAACACCATGGTCTGCCAGTGCGCGTTGCCGGTGCGCAGCGCCCAGGCCTGCACGCCCAGGCACAGGCCGGTCAGCAGCAGGCCCACCAGCACCACGTGCTGCCAGAGACCGCGCGCGAACAGGCTTTCCGAGGGCGGCCGGGGCGGCCGCTGCATCACGCCGCGCTCCGCCGGCTCCGCCGCCAGCGCGAGTCCGGGCAGGCCGTCGGTGACCAGGTTGACCCACAGGATGTGGATCGGCAGCAGCGGCAGCGGCAGCCCCACCAGGGGGGCCAGGAAGATCACGCCGATCTCCGCGGAATTGCCGGTCATCGCGTAGCGGACGAACTTGCGGATGTTGTCGTAGATGCGCCGGCCTTCGCGCACGGCGGCGGCGATGGTGGCGAAGTTGTCGTCCAGCAGCACCAGGCTGGAAGCCTCGCGGGCGACGTCGGTGCCGCCGCGGCCCATGGCGACGCCGATGTCGGCCCGCTGCAGGGCCGGCGCGTCGTTGACGCCGTCGCCGGTCATCGCGACCAGCTCTCCCTGCGCCTGCAGGGCCTGGACGATGCGGATCTTCTGGGCGGGGTCGACGCGCGCATAGACGCGCACCTGGGGCGCGCGCGCGGCCAGCGCCGCGTCGTCCAGCTTGGCCAGCTGCGCGCCGGTGATGACGGTTGCGTGCGCGTCGTGGACGATGCCCAGGCGCAGCGCGATCGCGCGCGCGGTGGCGGGATGGTCGCCGGTGATCATGGCCACGGCGATGCCCGCCTGCAGGCATTCGCGCACGGCCGCCGCCGCTTCCGGCCGGGGCGGGTCGATCAGGCCGACCAGTCCCAGCAGCTGCAGCCTGCCTTGCACTTCCGAGGCCGGATCGTCGTCGCCCGGCACGTGGTCGAAGTCGCGCCGCGCCAGCGCC
>DASWUI010000503.1:0-2330 GCA_036401715.1 Ramlibacter sp.
CGGCAGCGACCTGCAGGGCATCAGGAGCACGGCGATCCGCCAGGCCGACGGCAGCTACCTGCTCAATGGCAGCAAGACCTTCATCACCAATGGCTGGCACGCCGACCTGGTGATCGTGGTGGCCAAGACCGACCCGGCGGCCGGCGCCAAGGGCACCAGCCTGCTGCTGGTGGAACGCGGCATGAAGGGCTTCGACAAGGGCAAGCGGCTCAAGAAACTGGGCCTGAAGGCGCAGGACACCTCCGAACTGTTCTTCGAGAACGTGCGCGTGCCGGCGGAGAACCTCCTGGGCGGCGATGCGCTGGTGAACCGCGGCTTCATCTGCCTCATGGAGCAACTGCCCTGGGAACGCATCCAGATCGCCGTCACTGCCGTCGCGGCGGCCCAGGCGGCCATCGACTGGACGGTGCAATACGTCAAGGATCGCCGCGTGTTCGGGCAGCCGGTGGCGGCCTTCCAGAACACGCGCTACAGGCTGGCGGAGCTGCAGACCGAAGTGCAGGTGGCGCGCGTGTTCGTCGACAAGTGCCTGGAGCTCGTGCTGCAGGACAAGCTGGACACCGCCACGGCCAGCATGGCCAAGTTCTGGACCAGCGACCTGCAGTGCAAGGTGATGGACGAGTGCGTGCAGCTGCACGGCGGCTACGGCTACATGTGGGAGTACCCCATCACGCGCGCCTATGCGGATGCGCGGGTGCAGCGCATCTATGGCGGCACCAACGAGATCATGAAGGAGGTCATCACCCGGGCCATGGGGCTGGGCGCAAAATAGGGCGCATGCTGCGCGCCCTGAAAGACCTCTTCGATTCCCTCTCCACGCCCCCCGCGGGCACGCCCGCCGAGCAGGAGCACACCCTGCAGCTGGCCACGGCCGTGCTGCTGGTGGAAGTGATGCGCGCCGAACCCGACGTGCAGCCGGGCGAGCGCGAGGCGGTGCTCGCGGGCCTGCGCCGCAAGTTCACCCTGGCGCCGGACGAGCTGGCCCGGCTGCTCGAGCTGGCCGAGGAGAAGGCGCGCACCTCCAACGATTTCTTCGCGTTCACCTCCACGCTGAACGAGCGCTTCAGCCACGAGCAGAAGGTGCGCATCGTCGAGTTCATGTGGCAGGTGGCCTATGCCGACGGCGACATCACGGCGGACGAGAACCACCTGATCTCCAAGGTCGCCGGCCTGCTGCACGTGACGCACGGCGAGTACATCGCAGCCAAGCTGCACGCCAAGCAGGCGGCGGGGCTGGGGGCGCCCTAGCGTCCCGGTTCGCCGCGCGCGCAGCACGTCCCGCGAGGGTCCGGCAGCGGGCTTGACATTCCGCGGGCGATCGTTAAAACTAAACCGATCGGTTAATTGACGAGGTGTCCATGCTCTACACCGGCAGCTGCCACTGCGGGCGCATCCGCTACCAGGTCGAGGGCGAGGTCGACAGCGGCCTGGCCTGCAACTGCTCCATCTGCTCGCGCAAGGGCTCGCTGCTGTGGTTCGTGCCGCGCGAGAAGCTGCGCCTGCTGAGCGACGAGGGCGCGGCCTCCACGTACATGTTCAACAAGCACGTGATCAAGCACCGCTTCTGCCCCACCTGCGGCATCCATCCCTACGGCGAGGGACCCGGCCCGGGCGGCGTGCAGATGGCGGCCATCAACCTGCGCACGCTGGAGGATTTCGACATCGACGGCGTGCCGGTGACGCACTTCGACGGCCGGTCGAAGTGAAGGAGCCCCTGAGGAGGAGAACATGAATCCCGTCGTCCACTTCGAGATGCCCTACGGGGACCGCGACCGCATCGCCCGTTTCTACGAGAGCGCCTTCGGCTGGAAGACCGAGAAGCTCGGCGCGGAGATGGGCAACTACGTGCTCGCGACCACCGTGGAACAGGACGCGCGGCCCGACGCGCCGCGCGGCGCCATCAACGGCGGCTTCTTCCCGCGTTCGCCCGACATGCCGGGGCAGCATCCGTCGGTCGTGATCGGGGTGCAGGACATCCGGGCCTCGATGAAGGCGGTCGGCGCGGCCGGCGGGAAGGTGCTGGGCACGCCGATGGAGATCCCGGGCGTGGGCCAGTACGTCGCTTTCGAGGACACCGAGGGCAATCGCCTGAGCATGCTGCAGCCGCTCATGCCCAAGGCGTGAGCACCGTGGCCCCGGGTGCGGACGCAGTGCTCGACCAGGTGTTCTGGGCGCTGTCGGACGCGACCCGGCGCGGCGTGATCGAGCGGCTCACGCAGGGTCCCGCCTCGGTGAGCGAGCTCGCGCAGCCGTACCCGATGTCGCTGCCCGGGTTCATGAAGCACCTGCGGGTGCTGGAAGACGCCGGGCTGGTCGTGCGCGCCAAGGAA
>DASWUI010000504.1:0-1748 GCA_036401715.1 Ramlibacter sp.
GCGGCCGCGCCGGGGAACAGGTGCAAGGGGCGGTTCATGGCGGGCGCCTCAGTAGCGTTCCATCTCCGGGCGGTTCGCCGAATAGGCGCGCGTCGTGTAGCGCACCGTGCGGCCCTGCATCTCCTGGCGCTCCAGCGCGAAGCCGGGTTCGGACTTGGGCCGGTTGACGATGAAGCTCATGGCGATGGACTCGATGCCGCGGGTGGAGTCGAAGGCCATCAGGCGCACGTAGTGGTTGGGATAGGCCTTGCGGCATTCCTTCAGCTCGCCCAGCACGCCCGCCGCATCGCGCAGGTCGAACATGGGCATGCCGAACATCTCCCAGTAGGTGTTGCGCGGGTGCGGGTCGTCGGTGAACTCCACGCTCCAGGCGTAGCCCTTGTCCAGGCCGTACTGGACCTGCAGCGTGATTTCCTCGTCGGTGAGTTCGGGCAGGAAGCTGAACTGGCCCTGGGTCACCTTGCCGGTGGGATTGGTCATCATGGTGTGGGTTCTCCTCAGGCGACGGCGGGCGTGACGGCGTAGTCGCTGGAATCGGTGGACTGGTAGTTGAAGGTGATGTCGCCCCAGGTGTCGAGGGCTGCGCGCAGCGGGCCGCACCATTGCGCGGCGCGCTTCAGGATCTCCGGGCCTTCCTGCAGGATGTCCTTGCCCTCGTTGCGCGCCTTGACCATGGCTTCCAGCGCGACGCGGTTGGCCACGGCGCCGGCCTGGATGCCCTGCGGGTGGCCGATGGTGCCGCCGCCGAACTGCAGGATCACGTCGTCGCCGAACAGCTCGATCAGCTGGTGCATCTGGCCGGCGTGGATGCCGCCGGAGGCGACCGGCATCACCTTCTTGGTGTCGGCCCAGTCCATGTCGAAGTACAGGCCCCGCGGCAGGTCCTGCTTCGTGAAGCTGTCGCGGCACACGTTGTAGTAGCCCTGCACCGTGAGCGGGTCGCCTTCGAGCTTGCCCACGGCGGTGCCCGTGTGCAGATGGTCGCAGCCGGCCAGGCGCAGCCACTTGGCGATCACGCGGAAGCTCACGCCGTGGTTCTTCTGCCGGGTGTAGGTGCCGTGGCCGGCGCGGTGCATGTGCATCAGCATGTCGTTGCGCCGGCACCATTCGGCCATCGACTGGATCGCGGTCCAGCCGACCACCAGGTCCACCATCACCACCACCGAGCCCAGTTCCTTGGCGAACTCGGCGCGCTCGTACATCGCCTCCATCGTCCCGGCGGTGACGTTCAGGTAGGAGCCCTTCACCTCGCCGGTGGCGGCCTGCGCCTTGTTCACGGCGTCCATCACGTACAGGAAGCGGTCGCGCCAGTGCATGAAGGGCTGCGAGTTGATGTTCTCGTCGTCCTTCCTGAAGTCCAGCCCGCCCTTGAGGCCTTCGTAGATCACGCGCCCGTAGTTGCGCCCGGACAGCCCCAGCTTGGGCTTGGTGGTCGCGCCGAGCAGCGGCCGGCCGAACTTGTCCAGCCGCTCGCGCTCGACCACCAGTCCGGTCGGCGGGCCGTCGAAGGTCTTCACGTAGGCGACCGGGATCCGGATGTCTTCCAGCCGGGCCGCTTTCAGCGGCTTGAACGAGAACAAGTTGCCGATCATGCTGGCCGTCATGTTGGCGATCGAGCCTTCCTCGAACAGCACGATGTCGTAGGCCACCCAGGCGAAGTACTGCTGCTCGCTGCGCGTGCCGGGGCCGGTGCCCGGCACCGTGTCGACGCGGTAGGCCTTGCCACGGTAGTCGTCGCAGGCGGTGAG
>DASWUI010000505.1:0-9321 GCA_036401715.1 Ramlibacter sp.
GAGGGCGATGCCCAGCAGCACCGAGCAGACCCCCATGGACAGCGGCGTGTGCATCAGCGGGTAGACGGCGTAGACCAGCGCCGTCGCCACCATCGCGCCGGCCACCAGCGCCCACTCGCGGATGTGCGCGGCCAGCACGGGCAGCAGCACGCGGATGACCGCCGCGGCGATCGCGAAGGCCCCCAGGATGGTGCCGATCACCGAGGCGGACAGGCCGCGCTCGTGGCCCAGCACCGGCACCACGAAGGTGTGCACGTCCCAGGCCGAGGACAGGAACCAGTTGACGACCAGCAGGCGCCGGAACATCGGCTCGCGCACCAGGTCCCAGGCGCGCGCCTTGCCGGCGTTCGCCGGGCGCTGCGGCAGTTGCGCCTCGTGCGCGCCGCGGATCCAGCCCCAGGCCACCAGCGGCAGCACCGCCATCACCAGGAAGGCCCAGCGGAAGCCCGCGTGGTCGATCACCAGGCCGGCCACGAAGGGACCGAGGAAGTTGGAGAACGCCGGGCCGATCGCCAGCCAGGAGAACACCTGCTTGAGTTGCGTGGGCGTCTGCGCCGCGCGGCCGACGTGCCGCTGCAGGGCGATCACCGCAGCGCCGGTCGCGCCGCCGGTCAGCAGCGCGCTCACGCAAAGCATGGGGAACACGGGCCAGGCCACCGCCAGCCCCGCACCGGTGGCCGCCGTGGCCACGCTCCAGGCCACCGGGCGCTTGAGGCCGTGCCGGTCCGCGTAGCGCCCCGCCGGCAGCGCCAGGAACACCTGCGTCAGCGCGTACAGGGCCAGCAGCACGCCCACCGCAGCCTCGCTGTAGCCCTCGCGCAGCGCCAGCAGCGGCGAGGCCATGCGCATGCCCGCCATGCAGGCATGCAGGAAGACGTGGCCGGCGATCAGGCGCGCGAGCTCGCGCGTCAAGCCTCGGTGCTCAGGTGTCGCCGTCGTCACCGTTGTCGGCCAGCGGCAGCAGGGACTGGGCCTGTCCTTCCGGCAGCGCCTCGACGTTCTTGAGCGCGCGCCGCATCATCTTCGTGCGGGTCTCCGCCTTGTCGACCGTGTCCGCCGCCTTCTGCACCTGTTCCTTGATGCGCGCCACCCATTCGCCGTAGCGCTCGAACTCGGTCTTGACCGCGCCCAGCACTTTCCACACCTCGGAGGCCTGCTGCTCCAGCGCCAGCGTGCGGAAGCCCATGTGCAGGCTGTTGAGCATGGCCAGCAGCGTGGTCGGGCCGGCGAGCGTCACGCGGTAGTCGCGCTGGATCTTGTCCATCAGGCCGGGGCGCCGCAGCACCTCGGCGTAGAGGCTCTCGATCGGCAGGAACAGGATCGCGAAGTCCGTGGTGTAGGGCGGGCACAGGTAGGACTCGCAGATCGACCTGGCCTCGTCCCGGATGCGCACTTCCAGCGCGCGGCCGGCGCTCTCCACGCCCGGAGCGTCGGCGCGGTCGTGCGCCTCCAGCAGGCGCTCGTAGTCCTCGCGGGGGAACTTCGCGTCGATCGGCAGCCACACCGGCGTGCCGTCGCTGCTGCGGCCCGGGAAGCGGATGGCGAAGTCCACCCGCTGGTTGCTGCGCGGCTTGGTCTCGACCTGCTTGCCGTACTGCTCGGGTGTCAGCACCTGTTCCAGCAGCGCTTCCAGCTGCACCTCGCCGAACATGCCGCGCGTCTTCACGTTGGTCAGCACGCGCTGCAGGTCGCCCACGCCCTGCGCCAGCGACTGCATCTGCCCCAGCCCGTGGTGCACCTGCTCCAGCCGCTCGGCCACCTGCTTGAAGCTCTCGCCCAGGCGCGTCTCCAGGGTCGTCTGCAGTTTCTCGTCCACCGTCTGCCGCATCTCGTCGAGCTTGGCGGCGTTGGTCTGCTGCATGGCGGTGAGCTGGGTTTCCAGCGTGGCGCGCACCTCCGAGATGCGCCGGGCGTTGGCCTCGCTCAGGTCGCGCAGCGAATCCGAGATGGTTTTCTGCGTGAGCGCGAGCTGCTGCGCGAAGGCGTCGATCTGCGCGTTCTGCGTGCGCGTGGCCTCCTGCGCCTGCTGCATCAGGGTCTGCTGGAAGGACGACAGCGTCTGCGTCAGCTCCCCGCGCATGCCGCGCGAGGACTCGCTGATCTCGCGCCGCAGTTCGCGCTCCAGCCGCTCATTGGCCGCCATCAACTCGGCGCGGCCGGTGTCCGGCACCGGCGGCTTGCGCACCAGCAAGGCCACCAGCAGCACGACGCTGGCGAAGGCCAGCGCCATCACGATCCAGATTTCCACGGACTACTTCAGCACTTCGGGATTCAGCGGCGTGAGCGGCTTGCCGTTCACGAGGAAGCCGATCAGGTTGTCGGCGGCGAGGTCGGCCATGGCCCTGCGTGTGGGCACGGTGGCGCTGGCGATGTGCGGCGTGAGCACGACGTTGGGCACGGTCAGCAGGTCCGGGTGGACCTTGGGCTCGCCCTCGAACACGTCCAGGCCGGCGGCGGCGATCTTCTTCTCGCGCAGCGCCTGCGCCAGGGCCGCGTCGTCCACGATGCCGCCGCGGGCGATGTTCACCAGCGTGGCGGTGGGCTTCATCTGCGCGATCTCCTTGGCGCCGATGGCGTGGTGCGACTCCGCCGAGTACGGCAGCACCAGCACCAGGTGGTCGGCGGTCTTCAGCAGTTCTTCCTTGCTGACGTAGCGCGCCTTGCACGCGGCCTCCAGGTCGGGTGCCAGCCGCGAGCGGTTGTGGTAGACCACGTTCATGCCGAAGCCATGCGCGCCGCGTTTCGCGATGCCCTGGCCGATGCGACCCATGCCCAGGATTCCCAGCGTGCTGCCGTGCACGTCGGAGCCCGCGAACATGTCGTAGCTCCACTTGGTCCACTTGCCGGCGCGCAGGTAATGCTCGCTCTCGGCGATGCGCCGGGCCGTGGCCATCATCAGCGCGAAGCCGAAGTCCGCCGTGGTCTCCGTCAGCACGTCCGGCGTATTGGTGCCCAGCACCTTGCGCGCGGTCATCGCCGGCAGGTCGAAGTTGTTGAAGCCCACGGCCATGTTGGCGCAGACCTTCAGCTCGGGGCAGGCGGCCAGCACCTCGCCGTCGATGCGCTCGGTGCCGGTGGTGAAGGCGCCGGCCTTGCCCTGCAGGCGGGCGATCAGGTCCTGCTTGGTCCAGGCGGCGTCGGCCTGGTTGTGTTCCACCTCGAAGTGCTGTTCGAGGCGGGCGATGGTCTCCGGGAACACGGCCCGGGCGACGAGGATCTTTGGCTTGGACATGGGATTTACCGGAACCAGATGAAGGTCATGAGGATGAAGAGCGGGACCAGGATGCCGATCGACCACAGCATGTAGCCGAAGAAGCTGGGCATTTTCACCCCGCGGTCCTCGGCGATGGACTTGACCATCAGGTTGGGCGCGTTGCCGATGTAGCTGTTGGCGCCCATGAACACCGAGCCGGCGGAGATCGCGGCCAGCACCGGCGCGAGCTGCGTCATGAGCTGCTGCGGGTTGCCGCCGGCCGTGTTGAAGAACACGAGGTAGGTCGGCGCGTTGTCCAGGAAGGAGCTCAGCACGCCGCTGGCCCAGAAGTACATGGCCGGATCGGGCGTGCCGTCCGGCCGGGTGACCGCGGCGATCACCGGCCCGAAGGGGCCATCGATGCCGGCACGCAGCATGGCGATGACGGGGATGATCGTCAGGAAGATCCCCGCGAACAGCTTGGCGACCTCCTGCATGGGCCCCCAGGAGAACTGGTTGTCCTCGTGCACGGACGCGGGCGTGATTTTCAGCGACAGGAAGGTGACGATCACCAGGCCGATGTCGCGCACCAGCCCGGGCAGGCGCACCTCGGTGCCGAACACGTCGAACGCCACCGGGGATTTCCAGAAGCCGCTGAGCAGGACCAGGCCGACGACCGCGCCCAGCAGCCAGAAGTTGCGCGCGCCGTCGAAGCCGATGCCGCGCGTGTCCGGCGTCGGGTCCTGCGGCTGCAGCTCCTCGCGCTTGTGGTAGTAGTAGCTGTCGAGCACGTAGAAGATCACCAGCAGCGCGCCCACCAGGAACAGCGTCTCCGGGAAGATGTGGCGCACGGTCCAGAAGAAGTCCACGCCCTGCAGGAAGCCGAGGAACAGCGGCGGGTCGCCCAGCGGCGTGAGCGAGCCGCCGACGTTGGAGACGATGAAGATGAAGAACACCACCGTGTGGGCGACGTGCCTGCGGTTGTCGTTCGCCCGGATCAGCGGCCGGATCAGCAGCATCGAGGCCCCGGTGGTCCCCATGAAGCTGGCCAGCGAGGCCCCGATGGCCAGGATGGCGGTGTTCAGGCCCGGGCTGCCGTGCAGGTTGCCGCGGATGTAGATCCCGCCGGAGACCGTGAACAGCGCGGTCAGCAGGATCACGAAGGGGATGTACTCGCCCAGCATCACGTGGACCAGCGCGCCGCCGGCCGCGCCGGGGCCGAACATCACCCCGAACGGCAACAGGAAGGCCAGCGCCCAGGCGGCGGCGACCTTGCCGTAGTGGTGGTGCCAGAACCACGGGGTCAGCAGGGGGCACAGGGCGATCGACAGCAGGATGCCGGCGAAGGGCACGCCCCACAGCGGCGACAGGCGGCTGGCGTCGACCTCCGCGGCACCCGCCCACAGGGGCGCCAGCAACAGGCAGGCCAGCAGCAGTGGCCGGAACTTGGTCATCGGGTCTCCTCGGCTCCCCGGCGCGGTCCGGGGCGGTTTTTCTTGCGGCGGCGCCGAGCATAACCAATCGGCCGGGGCCGCCCGCGGTGGCAGGTAGGCGCCTGCCTACCGCGCGTGCGGCGCGCTTCCTACCGGTTGAGTCAGGGCGGCGCGCCACCATCGCGCAGCAGGAGCGACGGCCCGTTCCGTCCTTGGGAGAACTCGATGAACCAGGATCGCATCCACGGGCGCTGGAAGCAGCTGAAGGGCAAGGTCAAGGAACAGTGGGGCAAGCTCACCGACGACGACCTCGACGTCATCGCCGGCCGGCGCGACCAGCTGCTCGGGCGCATCCAGCAGCGGCACGGGCTGGCGAAGGACGAAGCCGAGCGCCAGGTGCGCGACTGGGAGCGCACCCATCCCGACCACGCGCTGGACGACTCCGGCAGCGGCAGCACCACCGACAGGACACGTTGAGGAAGGGCGCCATGAGCTTGCGCGTCGCCTGCCTTGCCGCCGCCCTCGCCTGCGGCGCCGCCGCCCCGGCGGCGCCTCTCCTCGGCGGGGACGAGATCAAGGCGAACAGGATCCGCATCGAGGAGCAGTACGTGCAGGCGCAGGCGCGCTGCAAGCGCGTCGAGGGACACGCCCGCGAGCTGTGCAACGTGAAGGCACGCGCCGAGCGCGACATCCAGGCCGCCGAGCTCCGGATGCGCTCCGAACCGACGCCGGAAAACGACCGGAAGCTGCGGCTGGCAAAGGCCGAGGGCGCCTATGCGGTCGCGCTGGTCAACTGCAAGTCCATCCTGGGCGAGGCCCGCCGCGTCTGCCGCGACGACGCCACGGCGGTCTTCGAGTCGGCCAGGGCCGAGGCGAATCAGCCACGGGAGGTGGTGGCGGGCCTGCGGGCGGAGCAGGCCTCGCGCGAGCGCGCAGCGCAGGCCGAGCGGGTGGCCCAGGCGCAGTTCAACGCGGCCCTCGAGCGCTGCGAGATGCTGCCGGGCGAGGCGCGCACCGCCTGCCTGGGCGACGCCAGGCAGCGCTTCGGCCGCCCCTGAGCAGCCTTCACTCGACCCAGTGCGCGAACGACGCCGCCGGCTCGCGCGGTGTGTGGAAGGCATTGACCGGCGCCTGCAGGTCCGCGTAGCCCAGCGACATGCCGCACACCAGCATCTCGTCGCCGCCGGCGCCCACGTGCGGCAGGATGATCCGGGCGTAGCCGTTCCACGCCGCCTGGGGGCAGGTGTGCAGGCCGCGCGCGCGCGCCGCCACCATGATGTTCTCCAGGAACATCCCGTAGTCCATCAGCGAGCCGCGGCCCAGGACCCGGTCGATCGTGAACATCAGCCCCACCGGCGCGTCGAAGAAGCGGAAGTTGCGCTGGTGCTGCGCATGCATCTTGTCCTTCTCGCCCTTGGCGATGCCCAGCAGCCCGTAGAGGCTCCACCCGTTCTCGCGCCGCCGGTCGATGTAGGGCGAGACCCACCTGGTGGGGTAGTAGTCGTATTCCTCGCGGTACTCCTGCGCCAGCGACGGGTCCGCATACACCGCGTCGTGCGCGGCGCAGACCTTGCGCACCAGCGCGTCCCGGCTCGCGCCGCGCAGCACGTAGACCTTCCACGGCTGCGTGTTGGTCCCGGACGGCGCGCGGCTGGCCAGCGTGAGGATCTCCTCGACCAGCGGGCGCGGCACCTCGCGATCGCGCAGGAAGGCACGGCAGGAAAAGCGGCTGGCGATGGCCGCGTCGACGCTGGCCGGGTCGGCCACGACGGTGGCGGCTTGGGAAGGGTTCACTGCAGGGTCTCCAGCACTTTCCTGAGCGCTTGCGGCAAGGCGGTGGGCCGCCGCGTGGCGCGGTCGACGTAGACGTGGACGAAGTGGCCCCTGGCCACGCTGAGTTCCTCGCCCTGGCGGAACAGCCCCACCTCGTAGCGGACGCTGGAGTTGCCGACCTTCGCCACGCGCAGGCCCGCCTCCACGGTCTGCGGGAACTCCACCGGGGCGAAGTAGTTGCACTGCGTTTCGATCACCAGGCCGATGACCTCGCCGGCGTGGATGTCCAGCGCGCCCTGCTCGATCAGGTGGGCGTTGACCACCGTGTCGAACCAGCTGTAGTAGACGACGTTGTTCACGTGCCCGTAGGCATCGTTGTCCATCCAGCGGGTGGTGATCGTGCGGAAGGCCTTGTAGCCGGCGCGGCCCTCGGGCTGCGGCTTGGGCGGTGCGGGTTCGCTCATCGCGCGCGATTGTGCCAGCGGCGCGCATACGCCGCCGCGACCCGGAAGGTGTTGACCTGCACCTGCACCGTGTCCTCCAGCCGGTGGCCGTAGCCGCCCGCCATGGCGAAGGCGAGCGGCAGGCCGCGCTGCCAGGCCCAGTCGAAGACGCGCCGGTCGCGCGCTTCCAGGCCGTCCCAGGTGAGCTTGAGGCGCCCGAGCCGGTCGCCTTCGTGCGGGTCGGCGCCCGCGAGGTAGATCACCAGGCCGGGATCGAAGCGGTCGGCGAGTTCCTCCAGCGCGAGCTCCAGGGCCTGCAGGTAGGCGTCGTCGCCGGTTCCATCGGGCAGGTCCACGTCGAGGTCACCTGCTTCCTTGCGGAAGGGAAAGTTCTTCTGGCCGTGCAGAGACAGCGTGAACACCGTGGGATCGTCGCGGAAGACGCGCGCCGTGCCGTTGCCCTGGTGCACGTCGAGGTCGACGATGGCCACGCGCAGCGGCCGGCGGCTGGTGCGGGCGCGCTCGGCCTGCATCAGCCGCGCCGCCACCGCGGCGTCGTTGAAGACGCAGAAGCCTCCGCCCTTGTCCGGGTAGGCATGGTGGGTGCCGCCGGCGATGTTGGCCGCCACGCCCTCCGCGAAGGCGACCCGGCAGGCGGAGATGGTCGCCCCCACCGAGCGGCGGGCGCGCTCGGCCATCGCGGTGCTCCAGGGAAAGCCGATCTCGCGCATCACCTGGGGGTCGACCGAGCCCTCGCCTATGGCCTGGATGTAGGCCGGCGTGTGGACCAGGGCCAGCTCGCCGTCCGACGCGGGCGGCGCCGGCATGAGCCGGACCTCCGGAACCTCGGCGGCCAGGCGGTCGCGCAGCAGGCGGTACTTCCCCATCGGGAAGCGGTGGCCCGGCGGCAGCGGGAGCACGAACTGGTCGGTGTAGAAGACTTGCACCGGCCCCATTGTCCCGGCCGCCGGGCCTAGGGAGCGGCGCCTATATTGCTGCGACGCAACAAAAAAGACTTGCAATGGCCGCCGCCACCCCTATACTTCACCCATGCTGCACTGCAACATGTCCAGCTGAGACCTCGAACCCCATCCTTTTCAACACCGGAGAATCCCATGCTGACCGCTGAGCAACTGCTGGCCGCCCAGAAGGCGAACGTCGAAACCCTGTTTGGCCTGACCACCAAGGCTTTCGAAGGCGTCGAAAAGCTCGTCGAGCTGAACGTCACCGCCTCCAAGGCCGCCCTGCAGGAAGCCGCCGAAACCACCCAGAACATGCTGTCCGTCAAGGACGCGCAGGAACTGCTGGCGCTGCAGGCCTCCCTGTTCCAGCCCCTGGCCGAGAAGACCGCTGCCTACAGCCGTCACCTGTACGACATCGCCTCCGGCACGACCGCCGAGTTCGGCAAGCAGTTCGAAGGCCAGGTCGCCGACGCCCAGAAGAAGTTCCTGGCCGTCGTGGACAACGCCGCCAAGAACGCCCCGGCCGGCTCCGAGACCGCCGTCGCCGTGTTCAAGAGCGCCGTTGCCGCCGGCAACAACGCCCTGGAATCCGTGCAGAAGGCCGTCAAGCAGGCCGCCGACGTCGCCGAAGCGAACTTCAACGCCGTCGCCAACACGGCCGTGAACGCTTCCAAGGCCACCGGCAAGGCCAAGCGCGCCGCCTGAGCTTCGCGTGAAATTTCGGGTTCCTGACGCCTGTCAACTGGAGCAGGAACTCTACAAGTAGAGTGGCATCTATCCGATACTTCTGGTGTCGAACCAGGGGTTCTTCAGGTTGTCTCCTCGGGTCCTTTCGAACACGGGTTCAGGGATCCATTAGCCTCCAGCGGCAACGCTGGAGGCTTTTTTCATGGCGCGCGCGCCTTGGCCTCCAGCGCGGCGCGCAGCTGCGGCAGCAGGGCCTGCATCGCGGCGCGGCCGGCATCGATGGCGCGGCGCTTGCCGGCGAAGTCGCCGCTGCCCATGCCGGTGAGCGCGGGGCGCACGACGATGTCCGCGTCCTTGAGCTCCCAGCTGTTGATGCTCTTGCCCATGATGGCGAACGTCTGCAGCAGGATCTGCAGCGGGTCGCCGGAGGGATTGCCTTCCGGGGCGCTGGAGATGTCCACCGCGATCACCAGTTCCGCGCCCATCTGGCGGGCATAGCGCACCGGCACCGGCGACACCAGCCCGCCGTCGACGAACTCCTGGCTGCCGATCTTCACCGGCAGGAACACCGCGGGCACCGCGCTCGACGCGCGCACCGCGGTGCCCGTGTCGCCGCGGCGGAACAGCACGCCCTGCCCCGAGTTCAGGTCCGTGGCGACGATCCCCAGCGGCAGCGCCATGTTCTCGATCAGCCGGTTGCCGACCTGCGTGTTGACGTAGCGGGCGAGCGCCTCGCCCCGCAGCACGCCCCGGTTGAAGATGGGCAGCGTCCAGTCGGCGAAGGCGGCTTCGTCCATGTTCATGGCCACCGCCTGCAGCTGGGGGCCGCC
>DASWUI010000506.1:0-3840 GCA_036401715.1 Ramlibacter sp.
GCGGATGGTGTTGCGCATGCAGCACCTTCAGCCGTTCGCGGGCGACATGGGTGTAGATCGTGGTGGTGGAGATGTCCGCGTGCCCCAGCAGCATCTGCACGGCGCGCAGGTCGGCGCCGTGGTTGAGCAGGTGGGTCGCGAAGGCGTGCCGCAACGTCTGCGGCGACAGCGGGGCCGTGATGCCGGCCGCATGCGCGTGCTTCTTGACGATGACCCAGAACATCGCCCGGGTCATGCCCTGGCCGCGGCCGGTGACGAAGAGGTCCTCGCTCTGCTGGCCGGCGAGGATGGCCGCGCGGGCCTCGGCGAGGTAGCGCACGATCCAGTCGCGCGCCACCTGCCCGAAGGGCACCAGCCGCTCCTTGCTGCCCTTGCCCATGACCCGCAGCACGCCTTCGTTCATGCCGAGATTGAAGGTCTTCAGGCCCACCAGCTCGCTCACGCGCAGGCCGCTGGCGTACATCAGCTCCAGCATGGTGCGGTCGCGCAGGCCCAGCGGCGTGTCCACGTCGGGCGCGTCCAGCAGCGCCTCGACCTGCGATTCGGTCAGGGTCTTGGGCACCCGCAGCGGCTGCTTGGCCGACTGCAGCCGCAAGGTGGGATCCGCATCGATCAGGCGTTCGCGCAGCGCCCAGCGGAAATAGCGCTTGAAGACGGTCAGCCGCCGGTTGGCGGAGGTCGCCTTGGTGTCGGAGTGGCGCGCGGCGAAGTAGCCGTGCAGGTCGGATTCGCTGGTGGCGGGCAGGCGCAACCCGCGCTGCGCCAGCCACTTCTCGTACAGCTGCAGGTCGCGCCGGTAGGCCGCCAGGGTGTTGCGCGACAGGCCTTCCTCGAGCCAGAGGGCGTCGATGAAGGCGTCGACGGCGTCACTCATGCCCGTCATCCCCGCGCAGGCGGGGACCCAAAGCGTTGCAGCTGCGCGCGCGGCGCGCAGCCGGTGGGAAGCCTTGGGTTCCCGCCTGCGCGGGAAGGACGAGCCGGCATCAATCCAGCTTCAGCTTGGCCGAATCCACGACCTTCCTGTACACCTCGTACTCCGCCTTGATCTGCGCGGCGAACTGCTCGGGCGTGTTGCCGATGACGATGGAGCCCGTGTCCTCGATGCGCTTGCGCACCGCCGGCTCCTGCAGCGACTTCACGGTGGCGGCGTGCACCTTCTCCACGACGTCCTTCGGCAGGCCCTTGGGCGCCAGGATGCCGTAGTAGGCCATGCGGTTCACCGGCTCCAGGCCCACTTCCTTGAAGGTCGGCACGTTGGGCAGTTCCTTCAGGCGCTGCGGCGCGGCCACCACCATCGGCACCAGCTTGCCGGACTGGATGAAGGGCAGCGCCGAGGGCAGGTTGTCGAAGATCATCGGCACCTGGCCGGCCACGGTGTCGTTCAGCGCCGGGCCCGCGCCGCGGTAGGGGATGTGGGTCACGAAGGTGCCCGACATGCTCTTGAACAGCTCCATCTGCAGGTGGCCGATGCCGCCGGTGCCCGAGGAGGCGTAGGAGTACTTGCCCGGATTGCGCTTGAGCTCCGCGAGGAAGGCCTTGTAGTCCTTGGCCGGGAAGCCGGGATGCACCGCGATCACGTTGGGCGTGGCCGCGATGTTGATGATGGGCGTGAAGTCCGTCGTGGGGTTGTACGGGATCTTGGGATTGATCGCGGGATTGGCCGCGGTCGTGGACACCGTCGCCATGCCCAGGGAGTAGCCGTCGGGCGCCGCGCGCACCGTCTCGGTCGCGCCGATCACGCCGCCGCCGCCGGCCTTGTTCTCCACCACCACGCTCTGGCCCAGGTTGCGCGACAGGGGCTCGGAGATCACGCGGGCGATGATGTCGGTGGTGCCGCCGGGGGCGAAGGGCACCTGCAGCTTGACGGGGCGGTTCGGATAGCCCTGGGCGAGCACCGGGGCGGCGGCCGCCGAGAGGCCGGCGGCGGCGAGGGCGATCCAGACACGACGTTTCATTGCTTCTCCTGGTTTCGATGAATGCGAAAGCTGCAATCGTACGTGCAGAACGTAAACGGCTATCCTGCGCGCGTGAATTTTCTCCAGCTGCTCCTCCCCGACTTCGCCCTGATCCTCCTCGGCTACCTCGTTTGCCGCTACACCGCCCTGAACCGCACCGTGTGGGAGCAGGTCGAAAGCCTGGTCTACTTCTTCCTCTTCCCGGTCCTGCTGTTCCAGTCCATCGTGCGCAGCCCGCTGGACCTGGGCGCCACCTCCAGCCTGATCGGCGCCGGCCTGCTGCTGGGGGTGAGCGGCATCGCCCTGGCCTACCTGCTGCCGCACCTGCCGGGGCTCGGGCGCCACATCGCGCCGCGCGAGCACGCGGGCGCCGCGCAGGTCGCCTTCCGCTTCAACTCCTACATCGCGCTGGCCCTGTCGGAGCGGCTGGCCGGGCCGCAGGGCCTGCTGCTGATCGCGGTGCTGATCGGCGTGTGCGTGCCCCTGTTCAACGTCGGCGCCGTCTGGCCGATGGCGCGCCATTCGGACACCGGCTTCCTGCGCGCGCTGGTGCGCAACCCGCTGATCATCGCCACGGCGCTGGGGCTGGCCGCCAATTTCGCCGGCTTCCGGGTGCCGCCCTGGCTGGAGCCGACGGTGGCGCGGGTGGGCGGGGCCTCGATCCCGCTGGGGCTCATGGCCGCCGGCGCCGGCATGCGGCTGGCGCACCTGGCGCAGCAGAAGGCCCTGACCGGCGGCCTGCTGGCCATCCGGCACCTGCTGCTGCCGCTGGTGGCCGCGGGCCTGGCCTGGGTGTTCCGGCTGGATGCGGCGCAGGCGACGGTGCTGCTGGCGTTCTCTGCGCTGCCGACGGCTTCGAGCTGCTACGTGCTCGCCTCACGCATGGGCTACAACGGGCCCTATGTCGCGGGGCTGGTGACGCTGTCGACGCTGCTCGGGGTGGCGAGCCTGCCGTTCGCGCTGGGGCTGCTGCGGTCGCTCGTGGTGCCCCTGTAGACGCCTGTCGGTGCGGGGATGTCGCCACGCATCACGGCGCGGCCAGGGCCCAGGCCACATGCTCCCGCACGATCGCGCTCGGATGCTCCGCCCGCGCCTGCAAGGCCGCGCGGATCGCCGGGTCCTCGCCCCGCCGCAAGGCATTGCCCAGGGCCACGGCAATGTTGCGCAGCCAGCGCTCGTGGCCGATGCGCCGGATCGGGCTGCCCTCGGTGCAGCGCAGGAACTCCTCCTCGCTCCAGGCGAACAGGGCCACCAGCGGCTGGTCCACGAGGAAGGGGCGCGGCGCGAAGTCGGGCAGGGTCGCGGCGCGGGCGAACTTGTTCCAGGGGCACACCAGCTGGCAGTCGTCGCAGCCGTAGATGCGGTTGCCCATCAGGGGACGCAGTTCGGGCGGGATGGGGCCGGCGTGCTCGATCGTGAGGTAGGAGATGCAGCGCCGGGCATCCAGCCGGTAGGGCGCGACGATCGCCCCGGTCGGGCAGACGTCCAGGCAGGCATGGCAGGTCCCGCAGTGGTCGGCCGTGGGTTCGGTGGCGGGCAGCGCCAGGTCCACGTAGATCTCGCCCAGGAAGAACATGGAGCCGCCCTCGCGGTTGAGCACCAGCGTGTGCCGCCCGCGCCAGCCCTGCCCGCTGCGCGCGGCCAGTTCCACTTCCAGCACCGGCGCCGAGTCCGTGAAGACGCGGTGCCCGAAGGGGCCGACCGCCTGCGCGATGCGCTCGGACAGCTTCTGCAGGCGGGAACGCAACACCTTGTGGTAATCCCGCCCCCGCGCGTAAAGCGACACGATGCCTTCACGCGGCCTTTGCAATCGCTCGAACTCGATGGCCTGCCAGCCCTCGGGCGTGGCGGGCAGGTAATCCATGCGTGCGGTAATCACGGAAGC
>DASWUI010000507.1:0-1726 GCA_036401715.1 Ramlibacter sp.
GGCAACCTGAGCATCTCGCAGTCCGTGCGCGAGATCCTGCAGGTGGAGCACCTGAAGGAGAACGACGCCGCCGACCCGATCACCATCTGGAACGCCACGAGCATGTTCGACGCCTGCCGGGTGCTGGGGCAGACGGTGCGCCACGTGTACGAACGTGACGCCAAGGCGCTGCAGCAGTCGGGCGTGGAGTTCAACGTCAACCTGATCTTCGGCGGCCAGATCCGCGGCGAGGGCATGCGCCTGTTCCAGGTGTATTCGGCCGGCAACTTCATCGAGGCCACCGCGGAGACGCCCTATTTCCAGGTGGGCGAGTACAAGTACGGCAAGCCGGTGCTGGATCGCGTGCTGACGCCGGACACCGACCTGGACGAAGCGGCCAAGTGCGCGCTGGTCTCCATGGACTCCACGATGAAGTCCAACCTGTCGGTGGGCCCGCCGCTGGACCTGGTGGTCTACGAGGCCAACCGCTTCGAGACCGACAAGATCGTCTGCATCGACATGCAGAACCCGTACTTCCGCATGCTGCACACCGGCTGGGGCCAGAAGCTGCGCGAGGTGTTCGACAGCCTGGAGGACCCGGTCTGGGATGCCAGCCACACCGACACGCCGCTGCTGACGCAGGCGGGCGGGCGCAGCAAGCCGCTCAAGAAGATCACGCGGCCGGAAGAGAAGCTCATTTGACCCGTCATCCCCGCGCAGGCGGGGACCCAAGGCTTCCAGGGGCGCGCGCCGCGCACTTTCGACGCTCTGGGTCCCCGCCTGCGCGGGGATGACGAAAGACCATGTCCCTGATCGTCTTCTCCCACGCCAACAGCTTCCCCGCCGGCACCTACGCCGTGCTGTTCAGGCACCTGCGCGCGCGCGGCTTCGCGGTCAAGGCGGTGGACCGCTTCGGGCACGAGCCCCAGTACCCGGTCGCCAACAACTGGCCCGGCCTGGTGCAGCAGCTGCACGACTTCGCCGCGCGCGAGGTGGAGAAGGCGGGCGAGCCCGCCTTCCTGGTGGGCCATTCGCTCGGCGGCTTCCTGAGCATCATGTGCGCGGCGCGCCATCCGCAGCTCGCGCGCGGCGTGCTGCTGCTGGATTCCCCGCTGCTGGGCGGATGGAAGGCGCATGCGCTGCGCGCGGCCAAGCGCACGCAGCTGGTGGGATCGATCTCGCCCGGCGCCGTGAGCCGCAAGCGCAAGAACAGGTGGCCTTCGCCCGAGGCCGTGCTGGAGCACTTCCGCCACAAGAAGGCCTTCGCCCGCTGGGACCCGCAGGTGCTGGCCGACTACGTGGCGCACGGCACGCACGACGAGGACGGCCAGCGCGTTCTGAGCTTCGACCGCGACATCGAGACGGCCATCTACAACACCCTGCCGGACAACATGGACGCGCTGCTGAAGCGCCATCCCCTGCGCTGCCCCGCGTCCTTCATCGGCGGCCTGCAGTCCGAGGAGATCCGGCAGGTGGGCATGGCCATGACGCAGCGCGTGACCGAAGGCCGCGTGATGATGCTGGACGGCTCGCACCTGTTCCCGATGGAGAAGCCGCTGGCCACGGCGGCCGCCATCGAGGCCGCGCTGCTGGGCTACTGAAGCGCAACCGTCCTACGTGGCTGTGCTCGCGGGGCCCACACATCCTGATACGCGGCGGCCCAACATGGGTGCATGCCTTCGACGCAAGCACTTGCCTTCCAGGCACCCTCCCTCGCCCTGCTCGCCACCGAGCCGCTGCGCGCCCT
>DASWUI010000508.1:0-6538 GCA_036401715.1 Ramlibacter sp.
GGAACGGCCATCCTGGTGGCGGCGGCAGCCACGATCAACGGCGGGGTCGACCTCTACAAGGCCGTGCTCAACGTCCCGACCAACATCTACGACAGGACGAACCAGGAGTTGTTCAGGACGCACTTCGGCGCCGTTCCGCGACTGGCCCAGCCATTCGAGATCAAGAGCTCCGCGGGGACGGTCAACATGATCCTGCACGTCTACGATTCGGGCGACATCTTCGTGCGCTATGGCGAGTTCCAGCAATGGCTGCCGTTCCGCAAGCCCAGGGTGGTCGGCGCATCGCTGTTCCCACAGGCGCACGCGCAGGTGCCTGGGCCGGCGTCGATTCCCCCGGCGCCCTCTCAGATCGGCGGAACCGCGGCCCCCATCCGCATCGACACCCGATCGGGCATGTTCAGCGTGCCGACCGGCGCGACCGCATCCGACAGCGAGAAGGTCATCAGCTTCTCGCAGGTTCTCAAGGCACACGATTCCCTGCACCGGACGACCGAAACTTTCGAGAAGGACTTTCCAGCGGACCCTTCTACGACCGCTATCGCGGCTGGATCAACGGAACGATCCGGGCGAAGCAGGAGCCCGTCCGGTAAGGCGTGCGGCCCGGACCTCGACAAGGGCCGCGCCCTCTTGCATCATGCGCTCCGCACAAGGAGGCGTCATGAAGCATTCACGACTCGCATTCGCGGCCCTGGTCTCGTTCGCGGCGGCGGCGCACGCCGCCAGCTTCAGGCTCCAAAGCCCCGAGATCAAGCCGAACGGCACGATGGACAAGCGCTTCGAGGCCAACGTGTTCGGCTGCAACGGCGAGAACAAGTCGCCGGCGCTCCAGTGGAGCGGCGCGCCCAAGGACACGAAGAGCTTCGCCGTCACGGTCTACGACCCCGACGCGCCGACCGGCTCCGGCTGGTGGCACTGGTCGGTGATCAACATCCCGGCCAACGTGACCGAGCTCAAGCCCGACGCCGGCAACGTGAGCAACGCCAACCTGCCGCAGGGCGCGCGCCAGGTCCGCATCGACTACGGCGTGGCAGCCTGGGGCGGCACCTGCCCGCCGCCGGGCGACAAGCCGCACCGGTACGTGTTCACGGTGCACGCGCTGAAGACGGACAAGCTGGAGATCCCGCCGGATGCGACCGCGGCCCTCGCCGGCTTCATGATCAACGCCAACACGATCGGCAAGGCGAGCTTCACGGCGAAGTACGGGCGGCCGGAGGCAAAGTAGCGCCGGCACCGGAGGAGCGGAAGGGGGCTACCGCAGGTGCAGCACCTTCCACCCGCGCTCGCGGGCAATCCCGGCCAGCACCGGGTCGGGGTGCACGGCGACGGCGACGTCGGCCGCCTCCAGCAGCGGCAGGTCGTTGCGCGAGTCGCTGTAGGCGGTGCTGTGCAGCTTCGCCAGTTCCAGCTGCCGTTCCGCCAGGAACGCACGCAGTCGCGTGACTTTCCCCTCCCGCATGTTGAGCGTGCCGGTGGCGCGGCCGGTGAACACGCCGCCCGCGATCTCGGGCTCTGTCGCCAGCAGGTGCGCGATGCCGAAATGCGCCGCCGTCAGCTCGGTGATGAAGCGGTTCGTGGCGGTGGTCATCACCACCAGCTCCCCGGCGTCCACGTGCGCGCGCACCAGCGCCAGCGCGTCGCCCGGGATCCGCGGCACCACCCGTTCCTGCAGGAAGCGCCGGCGCAGCGTTTCCCATTGGGCCGGCGTGCGGCCGGCCAGCGTGCTCACGTAGAAGTTGGAGAAGGCGACGGCGTCGACGGTGCCGGCCCGGTACTGCGCTTCCATCTGCGCGTTGCGCGCCGCGAAGGCCGCGCGTTCCAGCACGCCCTCGTCCATCAGGAACTCGCACCACAGCACGTCGCTGTCGCCGTGCAGCAGCGTGTGGTCCAGGTCGAACAGGGCCAGGCGCGGTTTCACGCCTTGCGCAGGTGCCAGGCCTTGGGGCGGGTGAAGGCCTGGATCCCGTAGGTGGACAGCGTGAGCCCCACGCCGGAGTCGCCCATCCCGCTCCAGGGCAAGCGCGGGCTGACGCGGTCGCAGCAGTTCCAGTAGACGCTGCCCGCGCGCACCTGCGCCAGGATGCTGCGGGCGCGTTCCGCGTCCGGCGTGTAGACGCCGGCGGTCAGGCCGTAGCGCGTGTCGTTCATCAGCTCCAGCGCTTCGTGGTCGTCGCGCACCTTCTGGATGCCGATCACGGGGCCGAAGCTTTCCTCGCGCATGACCTCCATCTCGTGGTTCACGTTGACCAGCACGGTGGGCTCGTACCAGTTGCCGGGACCCCTGCCCCGGCGGCCGCCCAGCAGCAGGTCCGCGCCCTTGCGCTGCGCGTCGGCCACCTGGTGGTCCAGCACCGCCAGCTGCGGCGCGCGCGTGATCGCGCCGATGTAGGTGTCCTCGCTCATGGGATCGCCCATCCGGTAGCCGCGCACGGTCCGCACGAAATGTTCGACGAAGGCATCGTGGACCTTCTCGTGCACGTAGATGCGCTCGACCGAGCAGCAGCTCTGGCCCGTGTTGTACATGGCGCCGTCGGCCAGCGATTCCGCGGCTGCCTTCGGATCGGCGTCTTCGCACACATAGGTCGGGTCCTTGCCGCCCAGCTCCAGCTGCAGCTTGACGAAACGCTTGCCCACGGCCTCGGCGATGCGCTGCCCCGTGGCATGCGAACCGGTGAAGAACACGCCGTCCACCTTCTGCTCCAGCAGCGCCGCGCCGACCTCGCCGGCGCCGACCAGGCACGCCATCACCTCGCGCGGCACGCCGGATTCGTGCAGCAGCCGCGCGATCTCCAGGCCCGTCATGGCCGCGTATTCCGAAGGCTTGTAGAGGACCGCGTTGCCGGTCAGCAGCGCGGGCAGGATCACGTTGCAGCCGACGAACCAGGGATAGTTCCACGCGGAGATGTTGGCGACCAGCCCGAGCGGCTCGTGCTGGATCTGTTCGCGCATGGCGCCGTCGTCGAAGACGGTTTCGGCGGCGATCGCCTTCTCGGTCTCGGCGAGGAAGAAGTCGATGCGCGGCAGCAGGCCGTTGAGCTCGTTGCGCGACATGCGGATCGGCTTGCCGGTCTCGCGCGTCATCACGCGCGCGAGCTGCTCCAGCTCGCGCACCACCCCGGCGCGGAAGCCCTCGATGCAGCGCCTGCGCTCGGCCAGCGGGCGCGCCGCCCAGGCGGGTTGGGCCGCGCGCGCGGCCCGCGCCTTGGCCGCGACGGATGCCGCGTCGTCGGCGGGCAAGGTGGTGATCAGTTCGCCCGTGGCCGGGTCGTGGATGGACAGTGTGCTCATTCTTTGCGGGCCGCGCGCGCGGCTTGCAGGAAGTCGCGCAGCAGCGGGGTGTCGTCGATCACGCCCAGCTCCGGGCGGGGGAATTCGGGATGCCACTGCACGGCCGCGATCCAGGGCCCGCCGGCGTGGCGGATCGCCTCGACCACGCCGTCGTCGGGCGAGACGGCCTCCACCACGAAGCCGGGCGCGAGGTCCTTGATGCCCTGGTGGTGGACGCTGTTGATCTTGTGCCGCCCGCGCGGCAGCAGCTCGGCCAGCCGGCTGTCCGCCAGGATGTCGACCTCGTGGAAGTTCAGGTCGTAGATCGCGGCGTCGCGGTGCACCAGCGCGCCGGGCTTCTGGGTGGTGATGTCCTGGTACAGCGTGCCGCCGTGCGCCACGTTGATCAGCTGCAGCCCGCGGCAGATGCCGAACACCGGCTTGCCGACGGCCGAGAAGGCCTTCACCAGCGCGATCTCGTATTCGTCGCGCACGCGGTCGCCATGCCACTCGGGACGCAGCGGCACCTCGCCGTAGCTGCCCGGCCAGACGTCGGCGCCGCCGTGCATGACCAGGCCGTCGAGCGCCTGCGCGTAGTCGGCCGCCGTCACGCTGCCGCGGAAGGTCTCGCCGTTGAGCGACGGGATCATCACGGGCAAGGCGCCCTCGGACATGACCCAGTGCGCGGTGGACTGCTCGATCCACAGGAGGGTCTTGGAAGGCGCGGCCTTGCGTTCCCCGTCGGGGTGGAAGAAGCAGGCGCTGATGCCGATCTTGAGTTTGTGCATGGGAATTGGGGATCGTCATCCCCGCGGAGGCGGGGACCCAAGGCGTGAGGGGGCGCGCACAGCGCGCTTCCAGACGCTTTGGATCCCCGCCTTCGCGGGGATGACGGAGGGTAGGACGTTCATCACATCGCCGCCATGAACAGCCGCTCGAAGTCCTGCGCCGTCACCGGCCGCGGGTTCGTCTGGTGGCAGATGTCCTGCACGGCGATCTCCACCAGCCTGGGGATCTGCTCCTGCTTCACGCCATGGCTGGACAAGGTGCCGGTGATGCCGATCTGCTGCTTCAGGTGGCCCAGCCAGCGCACGAAGCCGGGGCCGCCGCCGCCCGTGCGGCAGACGTGCGCCAGCTCCTCGAACTTGTCCGGCGCCGCCTCGATGTTCCAGGCCAGCACCGGCTCCACCATCAGCGCGTTCGCCAGGCCGTGGTGCAGGTCGCACACGGCGCCCAGCGCGTGGGCGCAGGAATGCACCGCGCCCAGGTCCTTCTGGAAGGCGATGGCGCCCATCATCGAACTCATCATCATGTCGCTGCGCGCCTGCAGGTTCCCGGGCTCGCGCACCGCGCGCACCAAGGAGCGGGCCGCGATGCGCGCGCCTTCCAGCGCGATGCCGTCGCACAGCGGGTGGTAGGCGGGCGAGAGGTAGCTCTCGATGTTGTGCGTGAGCGCGTCCATGCCGGTGGCGGCGGTCACGTGCGGCGGCAGCGCCAGCGTCAGCTCGGGGTCGGCGAACACCTTGCGCGCCAGGATCTTCGGGCTGAACACCACGCGCTTGAGGTGCGTCGCATCCTCGCTGATCACCGAGGAGCGCCCCACCTCCGAGCCGGTGCCGGACGTCGTGGGCAGCGCCACGAAGTACGGCAGCGGCTCGCTGATGGCGCGCACCCGGGGGTGGTCCCAGGCGTATTCGAGGATCTCGCCCTCGTGCGTGGCCGCCAGGCCCACCACCTTGGCGACGTCCAGCGCGGCGCCGCCGCCGAAGCCGATGACGCAGTCGGCGCGGTGCTCGCGGAAGGCCTCGGCGCCGGCCATCACCTGGCTGGCGGTGGGGTTGCCGGACACGCCGGCGAACACCGCGACCTCCAGCTCACGCAGGTGCGTCTGGAATTCGGCCAGCACCGGCAACGCGGCGAGCGCCTTGTCGGTGACGATCAGCGGGCGCTTGCAGCCCTGATCCTGCAGGTGCTTGCGCACCTCCTTGCGGGCGCCGGGTCCGAACTGGATGGCGGTGGGGAAGGAGAAGTTCGACAGGCTCATGGTGATTGGCTCAAATCCAGGTGCATGTGGTTCTTGGCGTAGGGCTGGCCGGCGACGCGGATGGCATCGGGCTCCACGCCGAAGCTGCGGAAGCCGGCGGCCTCGTACAGGCGGCGCGCGCGCTCGTTGCCCTCGGTGACGGTCAGAACCAGCGACGCCAGGCCGTTGGCGCGCGCGTGGGCGATCAGCGCTTGCAGCAGCGCGCGGCCGACGCCCTGGCCCCAGGCTTCGGGCGCGACGTACATGCCCATGACCGTCCCCTTGTGGCGGTTCTTGGCGCGCAGCTCCCGCTCCAGGCCGACGAAGCCGTACAGCTCCGCGTGGTGGTAGGCGCCCCAGAAGGCATGGGCGGCCAGGCGCTGCGCCGCCGCCTCCACCGGCTGCTCGCGGTCCTCGGCGTAGCTGGAGGTGAAGGCATCCGGATGCTCGCGCAGGGCGCGCAGCCGCAGGCTGCGGTACAGCGTCGCGTCGGCGGGGCCCAGCATCCGCACGATCATCAGATGATCTCGAAGTAGCGCTTCAGTTCCCAGTCGGTCACGCCGTCCTGCCACTGGCGCCACTCCCAGTCGCGGGTGGCGGCGAAGTGCTCGACGAAGGTGTCCCCCAGCCAGTCGCGCGCGATCTGCGACTCCTTGAAGATGCGCGTGGTCTCGATCAGCGTGCGCGGGGCGCGGGGGATGTTCTCGGCGCCCTGGTTGGTGCCGGTGATCGGGGGCGTGGTGAGCTTCAGCCCCTTCTCCACGCCGTGCATGCCGGCGGCGATCACCGCGGCCATTGCGAGATACGGGTTCACGTCCGAGCCGGGGCAGCGCGTCTCCAGCCGGGTGGCCTTGGGCGAGCCGGCCAGCACGCGGAAGCTGGCCGTGCGGTTGTCCATGCCCCAGGTCGGCTTCACCGGCGCCCAGAAGCCGTCGACCAGCCGCTTGTAGCTGTTGATCGTCGGCCAGATCATCGGCCCGAATTCCATCATGCAAGCCACCTGGCCGGCGAGGTAGCTCTCGAACAGGGAGCTCATCCTGCGCGGGGTCTTCTCGTCGTGGAACAGGTTGCTCTTGCCGTCCGACAGGCTCTGGTGGATGTGGCCGCTGCAGCCCGGGTAGGACTGGCTCCACTTGGCCATGAAGCTGGGCATGATGCCGAAGCGCTTGCCGATCTCCCGCGCGCCGGTCTTGAACAGGATGGCGCGGTCGGCCTGTTCCAGCGCCGTTGAAAAACCGATCGCCACCTCGT
>DASWUI010000509.1:0-4437 GCA_036401715.1 Ramlibacter sp.
GGTCGCCCCCGGCGTGCGCTGGATCCGCCTGCCGCTGCCCTATCGCCTGAACCACATCAACGTCTGGGCGATCGAGGACGGGCCCGGCTGGACGCTGGTGGACACGGGTTCGCGCACCGAGGAGAACGTGGCGGTGTGGGAGGACCTGATGGCGCGGCCGCCGCTGGATGCGCCGCTCACGCGGGTGATCGTCACGCACATGCACCCGGACCACATCGGCCTGGCGCACTGGCTGTGCGAGCGCTGGAGCACGCCCCGGCACACCTGCCGGCTGTGGATCAGCTCCACCGACTACAACGCGGCCCGCGTGGCCTCCCACAGCACCACCGGCTTCGGCGGCGAGAACGCCGCGAACTTCTTCGCCTCGCACGGGCTGGTCGACCCGGAATCGCTGGAGAAGATCCGCGCCCGCGCCAGCTACTACCCCGGCCTGGTGCCGGCGGTGCCGGCGAGCTATCGCCGCATCATGGACGGCGACGTGATCCGCATCGGCGTGCACTCCTGGCGCTGCATCGCCGGCCACGGGCACGCGCCGGAGCACATGTCGCTCTATTGCGAGGCGCTCAAGGTGCTGATCAGCGGGGACATGATGCTGCCGCGGATCTCCACCAACGTGAGCGTGTACGACCTGGAGCCCGAGGCCGACCCGCTGAAGCTGTTCCTGGAGTCGGTCGACCGCTTCCGCGGCCTGCCCAAGGACACGCTGGTGCTGCCCTCCCACGGCAAGCCCTTCCGCGGCCTGCACGCGCGCATCCGCCAGCTGCACGACCACCACCGGGACCGGCTGGCGGAAGTGATGGAAGCCTGCGGCGAGAAGCCATGCTCGGCGGCGGAGGTGATGCCGGTGCTGTTCAAGCGCAAGCTGGATCTGCACCAGACGACCTTTGCGATGGGGGAGTCGGTCGCGCATCTGCATGCGCTGTGGCATGCGGGGAAGTTGCGGCGCGTGCGTGATGTGGAAGGGGTCTGGCGGTTTTCGCCTGCCTGATGTCGCGGTTCGGGCTGCGCCGCTCACCACGCCCACGACCGCTCGTTGCCGCATTTCGTCATCCCCGCGGAGGCGGGGACCCAAGGCTTCCGCCTTGGTGGTTCAACGCCTTGGGTCCCCGCCTGCGCGGGGATGACGGGGTTGCTACCAGACCGGGATCGCCTCGTCCTTCAGCGCGCCGCGCAGCTCCGGGTAGTTCGGCACCACCGAGCGCACCGTTTCCCAGAAGCGGGGGCTGTGGTCCATCACCCGCAAGTGGCTCAGTTCGTGCACCACCACGTAGTCGATCACCGGCAGGCGGAAGTGCACCAGCCGCCAGTTCAGGCGGATGGAGCCGTCGCTGTGCGCCGTGCCCCACAGCGTGCCGGCGCTGGACAGGGCCAGCTTGCGCCACTGCACGTTCAGCTGGGGGGCGTAGTGATCCAGGCGTTCGGTGAACAGCGCGCGCGCCTGCCGCATCAGCCAGGCCTGCACCGCATCGCGGATCTGGGAGGGCTGCGCGTTCTGCGCCACGGCGATGCGCAGCACCTGGCGCGCCACGCCGGGCAAGGTGCTGGTGTCGGTGTGCAGCACGCCGCCCGATTCGCGGAAGTCGTGGCGCGGGTCCAGCACCACGATGACCGGCTCGCCCAGGAAGGGGAAGGTGGCGCCGTCCTTCCACTCGATCCGCGCGGCTTCCAGCCGCTGCTGGCGCTCGCGCGCGCCTTCGAGCTTGTTGACGATCCAGCGGGACTTGGCGCGGATCGCCTGCTCCACCTCGCCCAAGGGTACCCAGCGCGGCGCGCTCACCACCAGCCCTTCGGGGCCCACCATGAAGCCGATGTTCTTGCGCCTGGCGCGGCGGAATTCGTAGGCGACCAGCACGTCGCCCAGGCGCGTTTCGCGGTTGGCGTCGGGATGGCGGAAGGCCTGCGGCGCCAGCACCTGGTCGAAGGGCTCGCCCGGCGAGGGCTCGAGTTCGACGGTGGGAACGGTGGGCGCGGGGCGCTTCGCCGCGGGAGGGACCGGTTTCGGCTCGTCGAACAGGTCGAGGAGGAGCTGAAACGGCGACTGCATGGGCCGCGATTTTACGGGCGCCGACGCCCCGCGCACCAGAGGCCTTACACGCGCGCGGGCTCTTTCGTGCCTTCGTGCACGTAGGCTTCGGGGTCGAGCCGGCGCATCTCCGCCTCGATCCAGGCTTCCACCTCGCGCATCAGTTCGTCGGCGGCGCGGCCCTCGCTGGGAATCGGCTTGCCGATCGACACGTCGACCACCCCGGGACGCTTGATGAAGGACTTGCGCGGCCAGCACTTGGCGGAGCTCACCGCGATCGGGATCACCGGCGCGCCGGTCGCCACCGCCAGCCGGGTGCCCCCGGACTTGTAGGTGCCGGCCTGGCCGCGCGGGATCCGCGTGCCCTCCGGGAACATGATCACCCACACGCCCTGCGCCAGCAGGCGCTTGCCCTGCTCGACGACCTTGTTGAAGGCCTGGGCCCGCTGGCGGCGGTCGATGTGGATCATGTCCATGCGACCGATCGCCCAGCCGAAGAAGGGAATGAAGATCAGCTCGCGCTTGAACACGTAGGCCAGCGGGTGCGGCATCAGCGTCGGGATCAGGAAGGTCTCCAGCGTGGACTGATGCTTGACCAGCAGGATTCCGGGGCTGGTCTTGCCCTGCGGCAGGTTCTCCATGCCGGTGACGCGCACCTGCACGCCGCACAGAACGCGCAGGCCGTCGATCTGCCAGCCCAGCCAGCGGGCAGCCTTCCAGTACATCTCCTCGCCGCTCGCCCAGAAGGAGGCGAGCACCATCCAGATGCCCCAGGGGACGACGGTGACGAACATCCACAGGCCGTGCAGCAGCGAACGCAGGAAGGCGAGCATGGTGTTCACGTGGGGCGGGGCGCCGGTGCGCGCGTGATCAGCCAGTCGGCGAAGGCCCCGAGGTCCTGGTGCACGCGGGTGTCGGGCGGATAGCCTTCGGGCAGCGGCTTGCCGCGCAGGTCGGCCGCCTTGCCGGTCAGCACCAGGTGCGGCTGGCAGCCGACGGCGGCGCCGGCCTGCAGGTCGCGCGGCGTGTCGCCCACCACGTGGGTCGTGCGCAGGTCGACGCCGAAGCGCTCGCCGATCTGCTCGAACAGGCCCGGCAGGGGCTTGCGGCACTGGCAGCCCTCGTCGGGGCTGTGCGGGCAGTAGAAGACCGCGTCGATGCGCCCGCCCAGCGCCGCCACCGCCTTGTGCATCTTCGCGTGGATCGCGTTGAGCGAGCCGACGTCGAACAGGCCGCGGCCGAGGCCGGACTGGTTGGAGGCGACCGCCACGTGCCAGCCGGCGTGGTTCATGCGGGCGATCGCTTCCAGGGCGCCGGGCAGCGGGATCCACTCGTCCGGGGTCTTGATGAACTCGTCGCTGTCGACGTTGATGGTGCCGTCGCGGTCCAGGATGACGAGCTTCATCGGCCTCCCACCGGGCCGCCCCGAGGCAGGCCCGCCCCCTTGGGGGCCAGAGACGACACGGAGTGCGGAGCGTGGGGGCTCATGACACGAGGCGTGACAGGTCGGCGACGCGGTTCATCGCCTGGTGGAGGGTGGCGAGCAGGCCCAGGCGGTTCAGGCGCAGGTCGGCTTCTTCCGCATTCACCATCACGTCGTCGAAGAAGGCGTCCACCGGGCCGCGCAGCACGGCCAGCGTCTGCAGGGAACCCGTGTAGTCGCCCGCGTCGAATTGCGCGCGCGCCTGCGGCGCGATCTTCTTCGTTGCCGCGTACAGCGCCTTTTCCGCATCTTCCTTCAGCAGGCGCTCGTTGACATGGGCGTCGGCCTTCTCCGCCTTCTTCAGGATGTTGCCGATGCGCTTGTTGGCCGCCGCCAGGGCCGGGGCTTCCGGCAGCGCGGCGAAGGCGCGCACGGCGTTCAGCCGCTTGACCACGTCGCCCAGGCGCTGCGGCTTCAGGGCCAGCACGGCATCCACTTCCTGCGCGCTGTAGCCCTGCTCGCGCAGCAGGCCGGCCAGGCGCTCGTAGATGAAATCGGTGAGCTGTTCGGCGGTGCCGGGCTGCGCCTGCGGAAACAGGCCCAGCGCCTCGATGACCAGCGCGCCGAGTTCCAGCGGCAGGTCGCGTTCCATCAGCATGCGCACGATGCCCAGGGCGTGGCGGCGCAGCGCGAACGGGTCCTTGTCGCCGGTGGGCAACTGGCCGATGGCGAACAGGCCCGAGAGCGTCTCCAGCTTGTCGGCCAGCGCCACCACCAGGCCGAGGTCGTTGCGGGGCAGCTCGTCGCCAGCGAAGCGCGGCCGGTAATGGTCCTCGATCGCGATGGCGATCTCGTCGCCCAGCTTGTCGTGGCGCGCGTAGTAGCCGCCCATGATGCCCTGCAGCTCCGGGAACTCGCCGACCATGTCGGTCAGCAGGTCCGCCTTGGCCAGGCGCGCCGCGATGTCGGCCTCGTGCGCCAGGTGGTCGCT
>DASWUI010000510.1:0-9863 GCA_036401715.1 Ramlibacter sp.
GTGATGCTGGTGCTGTGGGAGCGCGATGGCCTGATGGTCTCCGAGCTCGGCCAGCGCCTGTCCCTCGATTCCGGCACGCTCACGCCCCTGCTCAAGCGGCTGGAAGCGAACGGCCTGGTCAGCCGCCTGCGCGCCGTGGAAGACGAGCGCCGCGTGCACATCCACCTCACCGCCGCCGGGCGCAAGCTCAAGGCGCGCGCGGCCCGCGTGCCCGGCTGCGTGCTGGCCGCGAGCAAGTGCTCCCTGCCCGAACTCCTGCACCTGACCGGGCAGATCCGCACGCTGCGCGAGCGGCTGGCCGCCTGAATTCCCCCTCCCCCACCAAGGAACACCATGAGCACTCCCCTGAACAAGGTCCTGTACACCGCGACGACCCACGCCGTCGGCGGCCGCGAAGGCACCGGCCGCTCCGACGACGGCCGCATCGAAGTCAAGCTGTCCTCCCCCGGGGGCCCGGGCAACGGCACCAATCCGGAGCAGCTGTTCGGCGTCGGCTACTCGGCCTGCTTCCTGGGCGCGATGAAGGCGGTGGCGCCCAAGGTCGGCGTCAGCGTGCCCGCCGAAACGGCCATCGACGCGGAAGTGGACCTCGGCCCCACCGCGCTGGGCTACGGCATCGCCGTGCGCATGAAGATCACGCTGCCCGGCATCGAGCGCGCCAAGGCGGAAGAGCTCGTCGCCGAGGCGCACAAGGTCTGCCCCTACTCCAACGCCACGCGCAACAACATCGACGTGCAACTGACCGTCGCGTGAGCGCCTGCGGCGACAATGCCGCATGACAGCCGACGCCCGCCACCCGTACGAGACCCTCACGCCCGACGTCGTGCTGGACGCGCTGGCGTCGGTCGGGCTCTACGGTGACGGGCGCCTGCTCGGCCTGAGCTCCTACGAGAACCGCGTCTACCAGATCCACCTGGAAGAGCCCTTCCAGGGCTTCGGGATTGTCGTGGCCAAGTTCTACCGCCCGGGCCGCTGGAGCGAGGCGCAGATCCTCGAGGAGCATGCCTTCGCCGCGCAGCTGGAAGCCGCGGAGGTGCCGGCGGTCGGACCCTTCGCGCCCGGAGGCCGCACGCTGCACACCCATGCCGGCTTCGCCTTCAGCGTGTCACCGCGCCGCGGCGGCCGTGCCCCCGAACTGGACGACGCCGAGGTGCTGGAGTGGATCGGCCGCTACCTGGCACGGCTGCACACGGTCGGCGCGCAATCGGCCTTCAGCGTGCGCCCGGCCATCGACGTGCACACCTTCGGCGAGGAGCCGCGTGACTGGCTGCTGTCGCACGATGCCATCCCGCTGGACGTGCAGGGCGACTGGGAGCGCGGCTGCGAACAGGCGCTCGCCCGGATCCGCGAGGCCTTCGCCGCCGCGCACCAGGCCGGCGTGCGCACCCTGCGCCTGCATGGCGACTGCCATCCCGGCAACATCCTCTGGACGCCCGACGCCGGGCCGCACTTCGTCGACCTCGACGATGCGCGCACCGGCCCCGCGGTGCAGGACCTCTGGATGCTGCTGTCCGGCGAGCGCGCGCAGCGCCAGAAGCAGCTGGGCGCGCTGCTCGACGGCTACGAGCAGATGCGCGACTTCGACCGCAACGAGCTGGCGCTGATCGAGCCGCTGCGCACGCTGCGCCTGATCCACTACAGCGCGTGGCTGGCGCGGCGCTGGGACGATCCGGCCTTCCCGCGGGCCTTTCCCTGGTTCGGCAGCTCCGACTACTGGCGCGGGCAGGTGCAGATGCTGGAGGAGCAGCTGGAGGCGATGGAGGAGCCGCCGGTGGTGGCGTGAGGTGTCGCGGTTCGGGGCTGCGCCCGCTCACCACGACCTACAGGCAGCACGCCCGGCGCGCGCTCACTTCAACGGGTTCTCGAGGACCCCGATGCCGCCGATCTCGATCTTCACCACGTCGCCCGACTTGAGGTATTTCGGCGGCTTGTAGCCGATGCCCACGCCGGCCGGCGTGCCGGTGGCGATCAGGTCGCCCGGGTACAGCGTGATGCCGGCGGAGATGCACTCGATCAGCGTCGGGATGTCGAAGATGAAGTCCTTCGTGTTGGCGTCCTGGCGCAGCTCGCCGTTGACCCAGCACTTCACGTCCGTGTTCTGCCCGTCCATCTCGTCGGCCGTCACCAGCCACGGGCCCATGGGGCAGAAGGTGTCGAAGGACTTGCCCAGCAGCCACTGCGAGTGGCGGCCCTGCCAGTCGCGCGCGGTCATGTCGTTGATGATCGTGTAGCCCCAGACGTGCTTCATGGCATCGGCCTTGCGGATGCCCTTGCCGCCCTTGCCGATCACCACCGTCAGTTCCGCTTCGTAGTCGATCGCGGTAGAGACCGCGGCGGGGATGAGGATCGTGTCCTTCGGGCCGATCACCGACTCCGGCACCTTGGAGAAGATGATGGGCGCGGCCGGGATGTCGCCGCCGGACTTGGCGCTGGAGTCGAAGCCGCTGCCGGCGAACTCCTTCGCGTGCGCGTGGTAGTTCTTGCCGACGCAGAACACGTTGCGGCGCGGCCGCGGGATCGGCGCGGTCAACTGCACCTGGTCCAGCGGCATCGCCGCGCCAGTGGCGGGAAGGGCGCGGCCGGCGGCCTGCGCCTCCACCAGAGACAGCGCGCCGAGGGCGGCTTCGGCGCCGGACAATTGGAAGGGCACGATGCTGCGGCCATCGGCGCTGACGCGGCCGACGCCGGGCTGGCCCTGGTAACGATATGCTGCGATTTTCATCGGGAAAACTCTCTTTCTCGGCCGGATGGCCGCTCTGTAGCATGCTAACAAAACATCCCTCAGGAGTTCCCCCAATGTTCCGCCGATTCTTCCTGGCTGCGGGTCTTGCTGCCGCCGCCGGCCTCGCTGTCGCGCAGGCTGCCTTCCCCACCAAGCCGGTCACGATGATCGTGCCCTTCCCGCCCGGCGGGCTGGCCGACACGGTCGGGCGCCCGGTCGCCGAAGCCATGGCGCGCGAGCTCGGCCAGCCGGTGGTGATCGAGAACAAGGGCGGCGCGGGCGGCGGCATCGGCATGGCGCAGGCCGCCAAGGCCGCGCCCGACGGCTACACGATCCTGATGGCGCTGTCCTCGTACAGCGTGCTGCCGGAAGCGGACCTGCTGCTCGGCCGCCCGCAGATGTACTCGTTCAATGCCCTGCGCCCGATCGCCCGCTTCACCGCCGACCCGACCGTGCTGGCCGTACGCGCCGACGCCCCCTGGAAGACGGTGAAGGACTTCGTGGAAGACGCGCGCAAGCGCCCGGGCGCGATCAACTTCGGCTCCTCCGGCAACTACGGGACCATGCACGTGCCCATGGAGATCCTCAAGCAGGTCGCCGGGGTCAGCATGACCCACATCCCCTACACCGGCGCCGGCCCGGCCATCGTCGCCCTGCTGGGCGGCCAGGTGGATGCGCTGTCCACCGGCCCGGCCACCGTGCTGCAGCACGTCAAGGCGGGCAAGGTCCGCGTGCTGGGCCACTGGGGCAACGCGAAGCTGGAGAGCATGCCCGACGTGCCTTCGCTCAAGCAGGCCGGCTACAACGCCGAGTACGCGCAGTGGTCCGGGCTGTTCGTGCCGGCCGGCACGCCCGAGCCCGTGGTGCAGCGCCTGCGCCAGGCCGCGCGCGCCGCCGCCAACGACCCGAAGGTCAAGGACGTGATCATGAGCGCCGGCAGCCCGGTGATGTACCAGGACGCGCCGGAGTTCGCGACCTACGTGCAGAACGACGTCAAGCGCATGGCCGGCGTGGTCAAGAAGATCGGCAAGGTCGAATAACAGGAGGCATCCATGAAGCGCCACCACTTCCTGCGCTGGCTCGCCGCCGGCGCCTGCGCCGCCGCCACGCTCCAGGCCCTGCCGGCCGCCGCCCAGAACTGGCCCACGCGGCCGGTCCGCATCGTGGTGCCCTTCGCCACCGGCGGCCCGGCGGACGTGTACGCGCGCTTCCTCGCGCAGCGCCTGCCGGAGCTGCTCGGCCAGCCCTTCGTGGTGGAGAACCGCCCGGGCGCCGGCGCCGTGATCGGCACCGACGTGGTGGCGAAGTCGCCGCCCGACGGCTACACGCTGCTGCTGATGTCCAACACGCACACGGTCAACGAGACCCTGGTGCAGAACAAGCCCTACGACCTCGAGCGCGACTTCGTGGCGGTGGCGCCGATCAACTACTCGGACCTGGTGCTGGTCGCCCATCCCTCGGTGCCGGTGAACAACGTGCGCGACGTCCTCAAGGCGGCGAAGGAGAGGCCGGGCAGGCTGAACTACGCGTCCTCGGGCACGGGCACGCCGTACCACATGGCCGGCGAGCTGTTCAAGAGCATGTCGGACACCAAGATCGTCCACATCCCCTACAAGGGCAGCTCCGGGGCGCGCACCGACGTGCTGGGCGGGCAGGTCGACATGATGTTCGACGCGGTCACCACCATGACCGAACAGGTCAAGGCCGGCAAGGTGAAGGCGATCGCCACCACCGGCAAGGTCCGTTCGGCGGTCCTGCCGGACGTGCCCACGGTCGCCGAGTCCGGGGTGCCGGGCTACGAAGCCACCATCTGGCTGGGGCTGCTCGCGCCCAAGGGCACGCCGGCCGCCGTGGTCAGCCGCCTCAACGAGGCGGTCAGCAAGATCGTCGCCCAGCCGGAGGTGCAGCAGGCCTGGGCCAAGCAGGGTGCCGTGCCGCTGGTGATGAATGCCCAGGCTTTCGAGAAGTACGTGCGCGACGACGTCCAGAAGTGGGCCAAGGTGATCAAGTCCGCCAACATCAAGGCGGACTGATGGCGAGGACGCTTCGCATCCTCAGCGGCGGCGCCGCGCAGGGACTGGTCAGCCGCCTGCAGCCGGCCTTCGAGAAGAAGCACGACTGCCGCATCGAGGGCAGCTTCGGCGCCGTCGGGGCGATGA
Source organism: Ramlibacter sp. (assembly GCA_036401715.1). GTDB lineage: Bacteria > Pseudomonadota > Gammaproteobacteria > Burkholderiales > Burkholderiaceae_C > Ramlibacter. Next base: position 4,882 of record DASWUI010000510.1, read on the forward strand.
AGGACAAGCTGCTGGGCGGCACGCCCTGCGACCTCCTGATCCTGACGCAGGCGCTGGTCGCCGAGCTCGGCACGCAGGGCCGCGCGGACTTCGCCACGGCCGCCCCCGTGGGCCTGGTGAAGACGGGTGTCGCGCTCAAGGACGGGCACGCGCCGGTGCCCATCCGCACGCCGCAGGACCTGCAGGCGCTGCTGCAGGCCGCCCCCGAGATCTACTTTCCCGACCCGGCCAAGGCCACGGCGGGCATCCACTTCATGAAGGTGCTGCGGTCGCTGGGGCTCGCGGACGACACGAGCAAGCACAGGACCTATCCCAACGGCGCCACCGCGATGGCGGCGCTGGCGCAGGCGCGCGCGCCGGAGGCCGTCGGCTGCACCCAGGTCACCGAGATCCTGATCACCCCCGGGGTGCGCCTGACCGGCCTGCTGCCCCCGCCGCACGAACTGGTCACCACCTACACGGCGGCCGTCGCCGTGCCGGCCCAGGAGCCGGAGCTCGCGCGTGCGCTGATCGAGGAGCTCACCGCGGCGAGCACTGCCGAAACGCGCCGGCGCTGCGGATTCGAGTAAGCCCGCGGGATGGCGGGTGCTCCGCGCAGGCTGGCGGTGAGCCGCGGGCGAACCCCGGCTCCCCCGATCACGCCAGCAGCGCGTTCACCCGCTTCACGTACGCCGCCGGATCCTCCGGCAGCCCGCCTTCGGCCAGCAGCGCCTGGTCGAACAGGATGTGCGCGAGGTCATGGAAGTTCGGCGAGCCGTCGAGCTTCTGCACCAGCGGGTGCGACGCGTTCACTTCCAGCACCGGCTTGACGTCGGGCGCCTTCTGTCCCGCCTGCTTGAGCAGGCGCGCGAGCTGCAGGCTGACGCCGCCTTCGCTGACGACCAGGCAGGCCGGCGAATCCACCAGGCGCGAGGTCACGCGCACGTCCTGCGCCTTGTCCTTCAGCGCCTCCTTCAGCTTCGCCAGCACCGGCTGGAAAGACTCGGCCGCTTCCTCGGCCGCCTTCTTCTCCGCCTCGTCCTGCAGCTTGCCCAGGTCCACCTGCCCCTTGGCGACGGACTGCAGCGGCGTCCCTTCGAACTCGTGCAGGTACGACAGCGCCCACTCGTCCACGCGGTCGGTCATGTACAGCACCTCGATCCCCTTCTTGCGGAAGATCTCCAGCTGCGGGCTGTTGGCCGCGGCGGCCTGCGTGTCGCCGGTGATGTAGTAGATCGCCTCCTGGCCTTCCTTCATGCGGGCCTTGTAGTCGGCCAGCGAGACGCTCACGGCGTCGCTGGCGGTCGAGGCGAATCGCAGCAGCTTCGCCAGGCGCTCGCGGTTCGCCATGTCCTCGCCCAGGCCTTCCTTGAGCACCGCGCCGAACTCGGCGTGGAACTTCGCGAACTTCCCCTTTTCCTCCTCGGCCGCGGATGCGTCCTTCTCCAGTTTCGCGAGGTCCTCGATCATCGACAGCACGCGCCGCGTGTTGCCCTCCCGGATCGCCTTGACGTCGCGGCTTTCCTGCAGCAGTTCGCGGCTGACGTTCAGCGGCAGGTCCGCGGAGTCCACCACGCCCTTGACGAAGCGCAGGTAGGCCGGCAGCAGCGCTTCGGCGTCGTCCATGATGAACACGCGCTTGACGTACAGCTTCACGCCCGCGGCCTTCTCGCGGTTCCACAGGTCGAAGGGCGCGCGCGCGGGCAGGTACAGCAGCTGCGTGTACTCGGTGCTGCCCTCCACCCGGTTGTGGCTCCAGGCCAGCGGGTCCTCGTAGTCGTGGCTGACCGACTTGTAGAACTCCTTGTACTGCTCCGGCGTGATGTCCTTCTTCGCGCGGGCCCACAGGGCGGTCGCCTGGTTGACAGTTTCCCACTCGTCGGCCAGCACGTGCTCGCCGGGCTTGCCGTCCTCGCCTTCCTTCCACTCCTCCTTGCGCATCAGGATGGGCAGCGAAATGTGGTCGGAGTAGCGGCTGATGATGGACTTGAGCTTCCAGGTGGACAGGTACTCCAGCGCATCCTCGCGCAGGTGCAGCGTGACGCTGGTGCCGCGCTGCGGGCGCGTGATCGTCTCCACCTCGAAGTCGCCGGCGCCGGCGCTCACCCAGCGCACGCCCTCTTCCGGCTTCAATCCGGCGCGGCGGGACTCCACGGCGATGCGGTCGGCGACGATGAAGCCGGAATAGAAGCCCACGCCGAACTGGCCGATCAGCTGCGCGTCCGCCTTCTGGTCGCCGGAGAGGCGGTTGACGAACTCGCGCGTGCCGCTCTTGGCGATGGTGCCGAGGTTGTCGATGGCTTCCTGCTGCGACAGGCCGATGCCGTTGTCGGCGATGGTGATCGTGCGCGCTTCCTTGTCGAAGCTCACGCGCACTTCCAGGTTGGGAGTGTCCTCGTACAGGGCGGAGTTGTTCAGCGCCTCGAAGCGCAGCTTGTCGCAGGCGTCCGAGGCGTTGGAGACCAGCTCCCGCAGGAAGATCTCCTTGTTGGAATAGAGGGAGTGCGTGACGAGGTGCAGCAGCTGCGCGACCTCGGCCTGGAACGAGAGGGTCTGTTTCTGGCTCATGGCTTGTCTGGCAAAACGCGGCGCCCACGAGCTAAGGGCGCGCCGCGGGCTTTTCAAGGGGGCTGATGCTAGCGCAGCGCCACCCGCCGCAGACACCGTCCGTGCCAAAAAAAGGCGCCCGCGGATGCGGGCGCAAGGAGGTGCTAGGGAATTCAGCGGGGCGCGGAGGTGGCCGGAATCACCACGTCGCCGCCGGTGCCTCCGCCGTCGACGATGGCCGGGCGGCCGCCGGCGAACGGGGGCGCGGCGAGGACGGCGGGCGTGTGCTTCATGGAAATGGGGCTCGGGAGCGCATGAGGTCGATGGCTGCATCGTCCCCCCGGCGGCGCCGCCGCGGAATCGTCCTGCTGCGCGATCTGGCGGGCCCCAAGGTCCCGCCGGGGCCGGGACCTTGGTCGGAAAAGACGCGCGCGGGCCGGATCGGGACCTTGGTCCGATGGCGCGCGCCGGTCGCGCTGCTAGAGTGTCTTCCACAGGGACTGCCACTCCCGCCGAGACACCGATGGACACCGCTCATTCCGCCCCCCTGGCACCCGCGGCCGCGCCCGCCGAGCACCGGCCGGCCGCGGCGGGGCGTCCCGCCCTGCTGCAAAGGCTCTCGCTGTCGCAGCAGTTCCTGCTGGCCAGCTTCCCCCTCCTGCTCGGCGCCACCCTGGTGATCGGCTGGTGGGTCGGCGGCCAGGTGGAAGACGCCGTCGTGCGCCGCGTCGGCGGCGTGACCGCCCTGTACGTGGACAGCTTCGTGGCGCCCCACGTGCAGACGCTCGCGAGCCGCGACGACCTGACGGAGTCCGACAGGCAGGAACTGTCCGCCCTGCTGGCCAACACGCAGCTGGGCAAGAAGATGCTGTCGCTGAAGATCTGGCGTCCCGACGGCCGGGTGCTGTTCAGCGTTCCGGACGCCTCCGAGGTCGGCAAGACCATGCCCATCGACGCAGGCCTGCGGGTCGCGCTGGGCGGCGGCATCTACTCGGAACTGGCCGACCGCTCCCACAGCGAACAGGCGGAGCACGGCGCGCCCTCGGCGCGGCTGATCGAAACCTACACGCCGCTGCACGCCGACCGCCTGGGCAAGGTGATCGGCGCCGCGGAGTTCTACTCCTCGCCCGACGACGTGGACCGCGAAGTCGCGACCGCGCAGCAGCGCAGCTGGCTGGTGGTCTCCGGGACCATGGCGGCCCTGTACTTCCTGCTGTCCATCGTGGTGACGGGCGGCAGCCGCAAGATCGTGGAGCAGCGCCAGGATCTGGCCGGCAAGGTGCGGCAGCTGACCGAGCTGAACGCGCAGAACACGCAGCTGCACGAGCGGGTGCGCCGTGCCGCCGACCAGGCCGCCGGGCTGAACGAGACCTTCCTGCGCCGGATCTCCTCCGACATCCACGACGGGCCGGGCCAGGACCTCGGCTTCGCCCTCATGCAGCTGAAGAACATCCTGGACACGCCGGTGCCGCGCGAGCCGGCCGAGGCGAAGTGGGCCGAGACGCTGATGCCGGTGCGCCACGCGGTGCAGTCGGCGCTGGGCGACCTGTGCGCCATCTCGGCGGACCTGCAGATGCCCGAGATCGAACCCATGCCGCTCGGGGGCGTGGCCGACCGGGTGGTACGCGACTATGAAAGCAAGACGGGATGCACCGTGACCCTGGTGAATGAACTCGACGGCGCGCAGGCGCCGCTGCCGACGAAGATCACGCTCTACCGGCTGCTGCAGGAAGCGCTGGCCAACAGCTTCCGGCACGCCAAGTGCCGCAACCCGCGGGTGCGTCTGGAGTGCGACGCGCACAGCCTGCGCCTGCAGGTCACCGACAACGGGCCGGGCTTCGACACCGCGGCGGCCCTGCGCAAGGGTCGGCTGGGGCTCACGGGGATGCGCCAGCGCGCGGAGGTGCTGGGCGGCAGCTTCGAGGTCGAGAGCGTGCCGGGCTCCGGCACCACGGTGCGCATCACGCTGCCGCTGGCGCCGCAGGAGCAAGCGCATGCCTGACCAGAACCAGATCAGCATCCTGGTGGTCGACGACCACCCGCTGTTCCGCCAGGGCGTGGTGCACTCGCTGCAGGCCGAGCCCGACTTCCGCGTGGTCGCCGAGACCTCCTCCGGCGAGGAGGCGCTGCAGCTCGCGCAGACCCTGCTGCCGGACCTGGTCCTGCTGGACGTGAGCATGCCGGGCTGGGACGGGATCACCACGGCGGAGAAGATCTCCATCGCCTGCCCCGCCACGGCGATCGTGATGCTCACCGTATCCGACGACAAGGACAAGCTGCTGTCGGCGCTGAAGGCCGGCGCGCGCGGCTACGTGCTCAAGGGCGTGGGCGGCAAGGAACTCGCGCAGGTGATCCGCTCCGCGGCCGCCGGCGAGGTCTACGTGTCGCCCTCCATCGCCTCGGAGATGCTGGTGTCGCTGACGCAGGCGCCGGCGCCGGACCCGCTGCAGGAGCTG